>DATGFZ010000580.1:0-6775 GCA_035308805.1 Puia sp.
CCGCTCGCCACTCTTGACATGGAAGCTGCGCAGATATTGCCTGATTTGATCATGGAATATCATAATACTCATGACACCAGCTTTATTTTCAGCTCCCATCAAACGACCATAGCGAGCAGGTTGATCCATAAAAGCATTTTCACCGACAACCAAACCATCGTACTCAATGAATGAATGAATAACATCCGCCACATAGTAATAAAATCCATTGTACGGCCTTATTACCGTCGAAATGCCGGATTGCTGATCTTTATTGCATTTATCATGGTAATAGTGGTAGGAAAGGCTAACGAGGCAGGTCTTTTATCATACCATTATTCTCTTATTACCGGGATGTTGAGGAATCCCGGGTTTCTTCTTGTAGTAATGTTGCTTTGGCTTTTGTATGCCCTGAAATGCCTGCAATTTGTGGTTCAAGCCATGGCAAAACGCGAATATTTTTTTCTTTATTCATTGAACATCTGGAAGCCCCTGAGGGTCTATTTGCTGTTTTTGCAGGTACAGGTGATTCTCTTTTTACCGATTTCCTCATATGGCCTGTTGATGGCTGCAGTTGGGTATTGGAACCGATTTTATTTATCAACAAGTCTTGCGCTATGCTATATGGTTGCAATTTGTATGTTGAGTGCCCTTGCGTATTTTTATTTTCTTCTTCACCCGGTCAGAAGAATTGATTTGATTCGCAGGCTCGGCGTCTCGAAAGTTTTCACCAGGTACTACTGGACATTTTTTATCTTGTACATCCTGCGAGAAAAGAAACTGCTTTTGTTGGGTATCAAGGCATACAGCTGCACAACGCTTTATTTAATGCTGTTGAACCACGATCCTTCCCAAGCCTTCATGCAGGTTGTTTTTCTGTTCTATACTTTTGGGTTGTTTGGTCATGGCGTACTGGCTTATCAGCTTAGGAAAATGGAAGACGTTAAGCTGGCTTTTTACCGGGGAATGCCCGTTTCCCTGTGGCATAGATGGCTACAATATGCCTGGTTATACTTTCTATTGTTTGTCCCGGAACTGGCAATCATTTTAAGGCTTACACCTGCATTCATGAGCCCAGGAAAAATCATTATCCTGATTTTTTTTGGATACAGTCTCCTATTGTTGTTGAACAGTCTTTTATTCATAGGGGATCTCAAAAGAATAGACTATTTTAAGTGGCTAACCATAATATTTTTTCTTGTTTATGCCTGCCTGCTTTCCCAATTGATAGCTTTTTTTGCTGCTGGTTGTTGGCTGTTCTCCACTTATTTATTTTTTGCACGCTACTATCTATACGAAGCCGGTTTTGCCCGCAAATAGATTGACCTGGTATCCGCAAAACCGGAAAATTAAATTTTTTGGGACAGAAGGTTTAATGATCAGATGCAGGGAATGGAACAGGCAGATCGAACGCATCTCACCAACGTGCCTCTGGCATTGGTTGTAGGTCCGCAACTGGAAAAAGCAAGCCTTATACCGGAAAAAAAAGCTGATCCTCCGGGTAACCTTTCATCCGGGTAAATGGCATCGTCTAACGGATACGTTTCCCTGTAACTTACCGGGAATTGCTATGGATGGCAGATTATTATTTGGGAAAGAGATCTCAGACGGAAAAATTGTCTTTAATGAATAGACTGAACTACTTTGATAGAAAGCTGGAGATTTAATGGATAAAATTTTTTCGTCAACCGTGAGCAATGGTCGTAAAATATTATTTCCAAAACCGTAGGTAACAGAAGAAAAGGCTTGCCAATCGCCGCAGGTTTTGAATGCCAAAATCAATCGGGAACATGGAACAATAAGAGCGCGGTCATCTTTTAAGGTATTTATCAATTAAATTTTGATGTGTTTCGCTCGGAGTTACTTCTCCTGATCGTTTATAGTGTACAATAAAAACTCCTTTTGTTGTCACAACACTTTCCGTCAGGATAAATGTTGTAGGAACCGAATCATGGTCAAACAACTTTTTCCCTTTGCCAAGAATTATTGGAAAAATCCTGAGATGGAGTTCGTCCACCAAACCATTTTCCAAAAGAAGGTGAACAAGTTCGCTACTGCCCCAAACCTGGATATCAGAACCTGCTGCCATTTTTAGCGCCTTGATCTCTTCCAGACTCCTGAGGAAAACCGTGTTTTTCCAATCTGATTTTTGAATCGTTTTGGATAAGACGTATTTGGTACCTTCCTCAATGGCCGGCCACATGCTTGCATGCGTAGGCCAAAAAGCAGCAAAAATCTCAAATGTTTTTCTGCCTAAAAGATAATCTGCGGTTTGGTTCGCCTCTTTTTGAACCTCTTTACCACTTGTTGCATCTGCATGTACTGCGGTCCAACCTCCATACATAAATCCCCCTGATGTATCTTCTTCGGACCCCATAGGCGCTTGCAATACCCCATCCAAAGTGATATTTGTTGTTACGATAATTTTTCTCATCGTTCGGTTTATTTAAAATCTTACCACGAATTTAAAAATTAAAGCTGTCAAACAACATGACTGCCAACTCATATCCTGGCACATAAAGCTGCCTCAATACACCTAATTTAGTATGAGTTATGCAATTGAAACCCATCATTTTTCGACTATCTAAATTTCTGTTAATCATGCCGGATCACAAAATCCTGATTCCGAATATCCATTTTCATAATTCAAAAATATTCCGGATCGGGAGTTTGCTATTTGTTTCCATTTTCACACCGGCAAGGTTTTCTTCTTTTTAGAGCAGCCAATCGCAAACAAAAAAGGTCTCCCAAATAATAAACCTTTGTATGAAATCAATTTATATTTTCATTTTACTTATCATTTTAATGAGCTGTAAAAAAGGTTTGCAACATTATGATGATACAGCGCGCGCTGCCAAATTAACATTACCACCCTATTCACAAGCCGGTGCAAACACATTTGGATTTTTGATGAATAATGATTCGGTGTGGACCGTTTTTGGAGCAGAATACTCTCATTCGATTTTTTCATCTGGACAATGGGTTCCAAATACCGTATCGAGTTTCTATGGAAACCCTGGGTTTCCAAACCGAATGATGTTTTCACTACAGGGAGAACTTACCATAGTAAAACAAGATACTTTGGAAAAAGATTATCTGGCTACCATGAATTTTTTTCCGGACACGCCATTTACCAGAACTTATAGCTTATCGGGTAATCTGGATAATAGTCCTGGGGCCGGTGATTTTGTCTTTAATAAAGTCTCGGTAAATATTTATGGCATTAATGATTATTATTTTATAGACAGTAATAGACCTTTTACTCTCAAATTGATAAGATTTGATACAGCCGCAAAAATATGCAGTGGTGTTTTTTCAGGAACTGTGTATGGTTATTTTGATTCTATGACTATAAGTCAGGGAAGGTTTGATGTCCGTTATCATTAGCTTTATTTCTTGCATAATAATTCCTGATCAATATAACACCGGCAACCATCTATAATGCACCTAATCTCCTCTTAATGGTAAACACCAAATTGTAAAAAATGATGTTCACGAAGTGATTGGTAATTCCATTTTTACTGTTTAATTTTTCAATGGTGAAAAAAGTAAGAACAGTTGATGGTAATAATTTTTCAACGGTCGCTCATTTTATAAAGAAGTGGAAAAGAATTTTCAAAAAATATAGATTTCTAAATTGGGGAGAACGGCAATGCTTTAATGATCAAATGCGGTTTTGCATTTATATATTCATATTTACACCAACACGAAGAGATGACAACTGATTAATGACAGTTGCAATATTGATTTGAATCATTATTAAGAAAAACCGAAAATAGTTTCTTCGGTTTATGGTTCATATTGATGTTATATTAAACGGAATAGTATATAGCCTGCCAAATGCCGATGCTGAAATGAAGTTTCCGCGTCTGGTATATATACAAAAGGGGCTTAATAATATATTTGAAGAAATTTCAGCCCAATTTCCGAATGATATAATAAATCTGTTTTGGGATGAAGATTTAAAAAAATTGAATTATTATTCAAAGACGGTCGCCCAACAAAAAATTACCGATTTACTTCCCCCTGAACACAGAACACTTCTCGACTAAAATAATTGCCGATTTTTGTTTTTCTTTGCAATCTTTTTGGAAGGCATAGGATTTACAGACCTGAAATTGTCTCATAAATTGTTTAAAAAACAGCCATGAATTTATTCCGTTCTCAAACTCTTCACCGGGTTTGCCACGGCTGCTTTGATCGCCTGGAAACTTACCGTTAACCATGCAATGACAATAGATGATACAATGGTAATGATGAAAACACCCGGTCCCATTGAAATACGGAACGAAAAATTATTTAGCCAGTTGTGCATAAAATAGTACGCCAGCGGCGCTGCTATGGCAAATGCCACACCAATAAGCACCATAAATTCTTTTGAAAACAGGGAAATTATATTGCCCGCTGAGGCACCCAACACCTTGCGAATGCCAATCTCTTTTGTTCGCTGCACTGCCATAAATGATACCAATCCGTACAAGCCCAGACAGGATATAAAAATCGCTATCCCTGCAAATATTTTATAGAGTTGCGATAACTGGTTTTCCTGTTCATAAAAGCTGGCTATTTTATCATCCAGGAACTGGAATTTATACACATACTCAGGATAGGTTGCATTCCAATTTTTTTCAATAAAAGCAAGTGTTTGTCCGAGGTGCTCAGGCTCCATTTTAACTGCCATGGTTCCGTACACATACTTCCAGGGGGCCATTACAACAGGATACATGGCATCTTTCATCGAAGAAGCATTAAAATCCTTAACCACGCCTACTACCGGACCTTTCAATGTGCCGCCCCAAAAATCCATTTTTTTGCCTATTATATCCTGCGGGTTAAGTATGCCAAGTTGCTTAACAAGCGCCTCATTCACCACAAACTCCCTTACCGTATCAGATTGGCGGTATGGACTGCCTGCAACCATTTGCAGGCTGTATGTCTTAAATACATCTGCATCTGCCCACTTAAGATCTGCGTTAAAATCAACGGGTTTTGCGCCATTGTCAAATGTAAAATTGCTGCCCCAGTGCGAGTCGTCCGCAATGGCAAAAGTGCCATAGCTGACGTTCTTAATAAAGGGCAGCCCTAACAATTGTGTTTTTAGCGCTTCGCGTTTGGTAATGCTAAGGCTGTCACCAGGAATGTTTATGTTAACAATAGCATCCTTATCAAACCCCATCGGCGCGGTTTTAAAATAATTCATTTGCCCAACAACTATTAAGGTGCCTATAATCAAAGTCTGGGCAACGGTAAATTGCAATACGACCAGTACACGCCTTAATGAAATGCCCCCGGCGGTTTTATTGGTTAGTTTGCTTTTAAGTGCAGTAATCGGGTTAAATCCGGCTAATATTACTGCAGGATAAAGCCCGGATAACAATGTAACCACAATTAATACGCTTGCGATAAATAACATCATGGTCACGCTGAACTGCATGGTGATACCCGTTTTAAGCAACCGGTTTAAAAAAGGCAGTGCACTGCAGGAGAAGGCAGCAGCAACTATTAAGGAGAAAAAAGTGATGATAAATGTTTCGTTTAAAAACTGCCATACGAGTTGCTTTTTCTGGCTGCCCAATACTTTGCGCACACCGACTTCTTTAGCACGATTAACAGCCTGGGCAGTTGCCATATTGATAAAGTTTATACAGGCAATTATCGTCAGAAAGAGGCCAATTAAACCCAAAGAGGCGATAAGTTCTTTGCTAAAAAAATGGTGATTATAATTACCAAACCTGCTGTCGAAATGTATTTCTGCAAGCGGCTGCGCAAAAAATATCCTGCGGGAGGCATATTCTGCTGTCTCATGCCTTTTGGTAAAGTCAACCAGGTTCTTATTCAGTTGCTCATACGTCATACCCGGCGGCACGGTCACAAAAGTGTTGAGGTAGCCATCATTGCTGCCCCAGTCGTCTGACGATTCGTTGTTGTTTGTTTTTAATGAAAGCGCCACCTCAATAGGAAAATCTGTATTAACTGGCAGGTTTTTTAATATGCCGGTTATTTTACAAATTTTATGGTCTTTGTATTTTATTGAACGGCCGAGTGCTTTTTTCCAATCACCAAAATAGCGCTCTGCCGTTGCCTGCGTGACCACTGCCGTGTAAGGCTCAGCAAGTGCTGTTTTCGGGTCGCCAGCAAGAAAAGGGAAATTGAACATCTCAAAAAAATGCGGCTCAATAAAAAACAATCCCTGCTCGTCAAATTTCTTTTGTGTGGCATTGTTTCCATCTTCCATTACCGTTATTTGGTCGCCTGGAGAGCCGTAAATAGTTGATACATTTTCCAACTGCGGATAATCAAGTCTTAATTGTTTTGCCGCAGGAAAACAGGTTCCGGCAGAGTAATGGATACCATCTGGTAATTTAAACTTACTTCCGATCCGGTAAATACGTTGGCTGTTCTGATGAAAATTGTCAAAACTGGTTTCGAACTGTATCACGAAAAATATCAGCAGGCATGCCGTCATGCCTATCGCCAGACCGGTAATATTTATAATGGCATAAGCCTTGTTGTGGTCAATATTCCTCCATGCGGTTTTAAGATAGTTTTTAAACATAATGTTTTTTATTTCTGGTTTATTGTTTGACGATGTTTGATTTCCAATATTCGGTTGTGCATAACTGTTATCTTAAGGGATTAGCTCACCGGGCGGCAGACCGGCTCTGATTGGGCATACTTCTTTACCAGCACTAACTGCCAACTGCATCAATTCATGCTCAAACATTTTACCGCATTTGCCATGGCGGATTAAATAGTAGTTGCTCCTGACAATCCAAAGACACACCCTTCAATATTA
>DATGFZ010000581.1:0-4224 GCA_035308805.1 Puia sp.
AGAATTGTACGATCCGGATCTGATCCCGGGTAGGGTTTTTTATTTGATCGTAATCCATCTGCACCTGTTGGGTCATGTCGCTGCCTGAAGTGGAGGGAGGCGGACCCGGTCTTAACGATACCACCGTTGCGGAATCAAACAAAAAAGGTTTTACATTTCCAAACAACGGCAGCATAGGAGGGCGCGCAGGAACTTCCAGACTTTTCCACGGAGTTTGTCCCGCAGCAGCAGTCTGGGTGGCAAGACCTGCCCAAATGGTTGCATTTCCAACAGCCACGCTCGCGTTGTCTGTTTTGGCGCGAGCTATAAATAGATCTGCCACCTGTCTTCCCAAGGCTTCGCCTGCATTGACATCACTGCGCGCAGCTGCTCCGGATTCAATGGCAGCCAACTCCGCTTCCTCTGCTTTTTGTTGGATGCTGGCAATTTCATCGGGAAACAATGATTTCATCATTTCAGCCGTAACACCCGCCAGCACTGCAGCTTCCGAGGGATATGCGGGTAAACTTGTTTTTGTCACTTTTGCTTCAACACCTGAATCGATTTTATAGGGCGCTGCCCTGTTGTATAGCTGTTTATAGTGCCAGCATGCTACCAATGCATCGTATTGAGCCGCACTGACATAAGCATAAGCTCTGGCAGCATAAGGCGGATTTGAAAATGGAAAATTAGGATAGGCAAAAGGATTGGCGGAACTGGGGATGGGATAGGTGCCATTGGCATTCTGATAAGGCGGCAGATTGTACTTAGCCACCAGGTCGCGCATTATTTCATTCCATCTCAACACATTTCCTGCGGCCCAATAATTGATTTTTTGTTCGTCATCGGATGATAAAGATCTCTGCAAGCCCTTTATTTCATTAAGGTCTGCGAGATATCCTGATGAGTTGGTTGCTGCCGGTGCAGCCACGGCAAAACTGTCGGGGCGCGATAATAAAACCAACTTCCATGTTCCGGCATTTACATCTTCGCTGGCAGGATTCAACGCAGGTATATTTGATGTCACCTGGTGTATGCTTTTATTGCAGGAAACCAGCGTTATCGTTAACGGGATTGACCATGCCAATAAAGCAGAAAATAAGATTTTTTTCATGACTATTGATTATTTAACAATGATGAGTTTTTTGAATTATGTTTCACGTAAAATGCATAAAATGCGCCGAGACTGAAATCTGTTGCCTGCCCTACATTTCTTCCCGATAACACATAATCACTTCCTGCAACAACGGACACATGGGTATAAAAAGGCAACGTATATTTGGCGTGGATGCCGATGCTGTTGCTATTCATTTTATTACTTGGAAAAGGCATATCGTTTCTGCGCATATCAAATCCGCCAAGCGTAGTCATGTTGTCGTACATGACTTCTCCGATAAAATATTTGGTGTAAACACCCGCACTTCCGTTAAAAGTCATCATGTCGGGCATTTGGACTTTGTTCGTATTGATCAGTTCGGTGGTGTAGTAAGAAGGCTGATCAATGGTTATATTACTTCTCCAGACATAAGTTGCGGAAGCCCGTAAAAAGAACATTCCCTTTTTATAATAAGCCATCAGTCTTCCCAGAAGATTTGTCGAATGCAGGCCGATGGACAGGGGCAGAAAGTCTGCAATATAATTTGTGGTAGGCGTGCTAAAACCACCGATTCCAAAAATCGATAATTTCCCTTTGCCTATCGGAAAGGTGATTGGTTTCCATTTTACAAAAAGACTGATGTCCTGGAAACCTTTCATGCCATGCAAGGTCCCCGCAGAGGCATTTGTCCATACATAGGGTAATCCTGCCATCACGTTGAGGTTATCTGTGATGCCGTAATTGGTCATGCCCATTAGCGATTGCGTGGTGATGGTACCGATGTTTGCATTATCTCTTTTCAAAGTACCTTCCCAATAGTTATTCCATTGCCCGTGCATATAGGTGGCACCGCTGCACCATTGATATTTGTTCATCATGATGGCATCATTGTCTGTTTGAGCCTGGACTGGAAAACAATACAAAGCCCAAGCTGCCATGAGTGTCACCAGTAGTCTTTTTCGATATTTACAAAAATTCATAAAGCAGATTTGTTTTAATTAGAAATTATTAAGAACTTATTTTTATTTTATTTTCATTTTCAAACGATCCACGACAAGGGCGCCTACATCTTTCCCCATGATATTGCTGCGTTCGCAGGAATAATTATAATGAATGCCGCCATAAAACCGGGAATGCATTGTTTCTATAGCCGCGTCATTGAAAGAATCGAATGACCTGCTTTTGATTCCGAATTCCAATTCAGTCGTATCGGTGAAGGCAAACTTATCCCCGAAAATATTTGTCAGGACTTCTGCAGCTGCCGCTGAAATGGTGCAGTGTCCGCAGGTATATTCCGGGAATGGCGGAGTTTGCAGATGAGGTCTCCAGTTGGGATCAAAATATTTGTTGATGGCGGTCTCGGGCCGCAGGGTGTTGTAGGTGTATTTAATATTCCAGCATTGGATAAATGCATCGAAAAGGGCGATCGCTGTTTTTGCATAGGCATACGCGGTTTCATTAAAATCAGCGCCTGCCTTTTTTGCAGCAATGCCAACCACACTCATCCAATGTCCGCCAGGGGAAAACTTTTTGGTGCCAAACATCAGGTGGCCCGCAACATTTAGTTTGAAAGGATTGTCGTCCCAAAAATCTGCAATCCATATTTCCTCAGGTGAGAGACTATCTGTTTTATTCTCGCTTAGTTTTACCTGCTTGTAATAGTCACTTTTTTTATCCGTAATATTAAAGGGGAATGGCGGAGCCGGGATAAATTGTTGCGGACTGTCAATGACAAGCGTTCTTATTTCACGCCAATGCGGTTCCATCGCCGGTGCATAAGCCGGCGGGGTTGGAATCCAGCGACCGGGGGAATCATTTACATTGTATTCAGGAGCCCCCCTGGTTTGTGCATATTTATCATTCCTGCTCCATTTCATGATCACGGATGACACGGTATCCGCATAAGCCATTGAATTGTCAAAAACATCCGTAGGCATTCCATGCTCCGTCGCAAGATTCTTAAGGCTGTCAACATATTCTTTCATGCTGCCTTCAGGAAAAGTCACAGACTCCCCCAATTTGCAATAAGCGAGCAGGGAAGCAAATTCAAAATCTATTTGTTGTCCCGCTGCAGGTTTTGGTATATTTCGCAATCCATGCAATTGCCCGTCAAGCGATTGATATTTATCCGGATAACCACCGGCAATCACTTCATAGCCCGCAATGGCGGCATATAAATAATTGCGCGAGGCTACGATCGGTCCGAAATTATTACCCATGACAACCGTATTTAATTCATGTACGGTGTTGGAATACAGGTTTGGGTCTTTGAAAATCCTGTCATAATCATCTTTGGAATGGCACGCAGCAAAACCAACTGCCAGCAAGGCAACAAACAGCAATTTATTCATGATTTAAAATTGATTCCGGAAAACAGCAATGCTGTTATCGGTTAATAACTGAAAGAAAATTGTTTGTGAACGAAGAATAAAATCAGCAATGATCGGGAGGTTGTTCGGCAACGGGAATGCAGCAGTGTGCTAAATAAGTTGGATTGAAGACGGATTTTTCCGCTGCACCAGTGCTGCCTGTACAAAAATCATAAGAAATATCATCAAGATAATAATCCGCAAGAAAATTTTTGGAGGTATTCGTGTCCGGAGCAGATTTTTTCCCCGGGCCCTGCTGCTGAAGGTCGTTGACCAATTTGAAGAAATCATCTCTGGCAGTCCTTAATTTGGTGACGTCATTGTTGGGAATGCACAAATATTCAAATGAGTCATTGTACAACCTTTTCTTGACATATTGATATTGAATGCCGTTGATCTCTACCGCACCGTCGACGCGTTCAAATTGTTTTGAATTATTATAATAGGCAAGGTGGTTTGCAGGAACTTTAATGGAAATCAATTGCGATTCGTCGTAGTTATCATTGTCCAACCGGGATTCCAACCGGGCATTGGCTTTGTCTTCCATATAAGAAGCAAAAAAGCGATAACCGATCCAGTTAAAAAATAAAATTGAGAGCAGTAGTATGGAAGCAACCTGTTTCACGATCTCGCAAATTAGTATTTTTTTTTAAAATGGATATTTTTCTTTTGTGGAAAACAGCAACCAGCCTGCGCACGGGCGGGGTTGGTGGCAGTGCCTATACCTGGTCGTGCTTGATTCCACTATTTATTTTACCAGGAAGGTTTTCTTATCCGCCC
>DATGFZ010000582.1:0-12508 GCA_035308805.1 Puia sp.
CAGATTCATGAAAAATTGCAGCAACTCCTAAAGCAATACCATTCCTTACAAAAAGAAAACAGCAAATTAAAACAGGAGATACAGGAATTTAAATCCAGTCACAGTGATCATGCCGAACAATTGGACCGCTTGCATCAACGCACACAAATTTTACAATCTTCAAAAACAGCAATGTCTGAGGATGAAAAAAAGGCGTTTGAGAAACGCCTTAATAATTATGTAAAAGAAATTGACCGCTGCATCGCACTGCTGAATGATTAATTTCAGACACGCTTTACCAGACGCATCTTTCCTTCATCAGTTCCTTTAGATACTTCAAGGGTGTAGACCCCGTAAGGCAAATCATTGAGACCGCCCCAGATAAAAACCTGCTGATTATTTTCAGCATCTGTCTCCAGCGCACTGCATACACTACCCTTATCATCTTTGAGAACAGCCTTAAGCAAACATTTTTGAGAATTGTCTACCTCAAATGTCAACCGGTCAATGAATACCGATGATTTGATTTTAACTAACATGGTTTAGGTTTGGTTATTTATATGTGCAAACATTTTTTTTTATAGGGCCTGATTATTAAACTTGTTATTTAACTTTGGTGCAAGCCGGAACGGGCTGTGAATAAACTGTGAATAAATTTAAAAAAACTTATTTAACTATGCAAGAATTAATTCCAATAAATGTTTTGATCGGCGACCGAACTTACCGCATTAAAATTGAAAAACAAGAGGAAGAAATGGTGAGAAAAACATTAAAGACCATCAACGACAAAATCCTCGAATTCAAAACCAATTTCGCCGGAAAAGACATCCAGGATTATATTGCCATGGTTTTGTTGTGGTTCGCTACGCAGCAAACATCCGAAGAACATAATTCCTCCTCATCAGATATTGACGAAATAATCAAAAAAATTGAAAGCCAGCTGGAAAAGGCGCTATAAACGCCAATTGCCTCTACTTCTTGTAGCTAAATTTTGTAACTTCGCCAACTAACACATTTTCATGTACTCATGTACATGATGATAAAGCATATGATTATAAACTTATTAAATTTCAAACTTAATGGACTCCAATATATTACCCTTCATAATTGGGCTTGCCGCTCTAATTATCGGGATTGTAGCGGGTAAATTCATATTTGCCAAAAACACAAAAAAACAAGTCGAAGATGCAGATTCACAGAGCAAAAAGATAATTTCCGAAGCCCAGATCTCCGCAGAAAACATAAAAAAAGAAAAGATTCTCGAAGCAAAAGAAAAATTCGTCCAGCTAAAATCGGAATATGACAAGGAAGTTTTGGACAGAAACAGAAAAATGAATGAATCTGAAGTAAGAATCAGGCAAAAAGAGCAGAGTTTCAATCAAAAAACAGAAAATCTTGACAGGCAACTTAAAGAGAACGAAGCAATTAAAGACAATCTCAACAGGCAGATTGATGTCGTCAATCAAAAGAGAACAGAACTGGAAAAACACCAGGAAGAACATATTCGCCGCCTTGAAAAGATATCTGCCCTGAGTGCAGAGGAGGCAAAGGCACAGTTAATTGAAAGCCTCAAACAAGAAGCGCACACCCAGGCTTTAAGCATACAGCAGGAAATTATTGATGATGCCAAACAAAAAGCGAATAAGGAAGCGCGCAAAATCATTATCCAAAGCATTCAAAGGACCGCTGCTGAGCAGGCGATCGAAAATTCCATCACCGTTTTTAATTTGGAAAGCGACGAAATAAAAGGGCAAATCATTGGCCGTGAAGGTAGAAATATCCGTGCCATAGAAGCAGCAACCGGCGTTGATCTTATCGTTGATGACACCCCGGAAGCGATCGTTCTGTCATCTTTTGACCCCCTGAGAAGGGAAATTGCGCGCCTTTCTTTACAAAGACTGGTGACCGATGGCCGGATACACCCGGCGAGAATTGAGGAAGTCGTGGAAAAAACCCGTAAACAGATTGAAGATCAGATAGTGGAAATCGGTGAGCGCACGGTCATTGAACTGGGTATTCACGGGTTGCATAAAAATCTCGTTCGTATAGTGGGGAAAATGCGCTTCCGTTCATCGTATGGACAAAATCTGCTGATGCACAGCCGCGAAGTGGCAAACTTGTGCGGTATCATGGCTACCGAGCTGGGGTTGAACGCCAAACTGGCCAAACGAGCAGGATTATTACATGATATTGGCAAAGTGCCGGATGAGGAAACGGAATTAAGCCATGCGCTTTTAGGGATGAAGCTCGCTGAAAAATATGGCGAAAATCCGGCCGTTGTAAATGCCATCGGCGCACATCATGATGAAGTGGAGATGCAATATGTTATTTCTCCCATTGTACAGGCTTGTGACGCGATCAGTGGCGCCCGGCCGGGTGCAAGAAGGGAAATAATGCAGCAATACCTGCAAAGGATTAAAGACCTTGAAAACCTGGCTATGACCTATCCCGGTGTTGAAAAAGCTTATGCCATTCAGGCCGGAAGGGAGTTGAGGGTGATTGCCGAGGCAGATAAGATGAGCGATGTGGACAGTGCAAAACTGAGCTTTGAAATCGCCCAGAAAATTCAAACCGAAATGACTTATCCCGGGCAGATAAAAGTAACGGTGATCAGGGAAAAAAGAACCGTAACCGTCGCCCGCTAAATTAAACAGGATTTAATTTTAAATTTCTTGCTAAAGGGTTACCTTTGCAGTCCTAAAAAATTTGTTATGAACTCTGCGGTGGCTTTTGTACACGAACAATTAACCGGCAAAAAAGATTATCCAAAATTCAAAGCCGGTGACAACATCACTGTGAACTATAAAATCGTTGAAGGCAATAAAGAAAGAATTCAGGGTTTTAAAGGTGATGTGATCAAACGACAGGGAAACGGCTTTACGGCAAGTTTCACGGTTCGCAAAATTTCAGATGGTGTCGGTGTGGAGAGAACTTTTCCCTTGCTTTCTCCAAATATTGATTCCATTGAATTAAATAAATCAGGTCGTGTTCGCAGGGCGAAATTGTATTTTCAACGCGACAGAAGTGGCAAGACTGCCCGCATCAAAGAAAAGAGGTTCTAGGGCTGTTATTTTTCTATCCCTATTGCAGTCTTTAGAACTGTTAAATGTATTTGGGTTATTGATTTTCTTTTCTACCTTTACACTACACATTTAAATTACAGGTTATGGGAGATTTATTCAGTGGTCCGCACATTATTCTTATCGCATTGGTAGTGCTGCTTTTATTTGGTGGTAAAAAAATTCCGGAACTGATGCGTGGGTTGGGAAGGGGAATTCGTGAATTTAAAGATGCAAAGGACAATGTGAAAAGAGAAATTGAAGACCACATGCAGGATAATAATTCTGCAAATACCAATTCCGGGACTTCATCTAACAAACAAGTTTCCTCCGGGGGCTCTATCAACAACTAATTTTTACTTTTATAGAATATTGTAACCCCGCAAGTAATTTCTGCGGGGTTTTCTTTTTATTTGCAATATTTTTATACTCTACTCATTTGAGTTTTCATGAAATTATTTAATCGAAGCGGAAAGGGGGGCAACAGGGCGGAGATGTCTTTCATCGAACATTTAGATGAATTAAGAGGACATCTGTTCAAATCGGCGATTGCCGTGGTACTTGGTGCCATTGTAATGGCCGTGTATAATAAATTTATCGTAAAGAAAATATTGATGGGTCCTACGCATGGCGATTTTCCGACCTATGGAATTCTTTGTAAAATCAGTCAAAAGTTAGGTCTGGGAAGCAAACTTTGCATGGAACAGATCAATGTAAAGATGCAGAGCACCACAGTTGCAGGGCAGTTTGATGTTTATTTCAACATACTCCTGATAGGCGGATTTATTCTTGCATTTCCGTACGTTTTCTGGCAATTCTGGAAGTTTACCAAGCCTGCATTGACCCCAAAAGAATTAAAAAACACACGCGGGGTTATTTTTTGGGTTTCATTGCTTTTTTTTATTGGTGTTTTCTTCGGATACTTTGTTATAGCGCCATATACAATTAATTTCTTTTCCCGGTTTTCTATTGACGATAACATTCAAAACATCTGGACGATAGCAAACTATTTCAATACCATTGTTCCGCTGATATTAGGGGCAGGGCTTGCGTTTCAACTTCCCCTGGTTATGTATTTTTTAGCCAAGGTAGGCGTTGTCAGTGCAGCATACTTACGCCGCATGCGTAAGTATGCGATCCTTATCATGTTAATTATTGCAGGCATCATCACACCCCCGGACATGCTCAGTCAAATTGTGTGCACCATTCCCTTAATGCTCTTGTATGAAATAAGCGTGTGGCTTTGTACGCGGGTTGAAAAAAGGGCGAAGGAAGAAGAAGCCCAATGGAATTAGCTTGAAGACTCAATCATTAAAAAGTAAACTTTGTTTTCTTTCCATTCCATAAGAGACTATCAGGATTTTTTGACCCGCCATTCGGACGGATGCGTTGTCGCAATAAAATATTATTTATCAGAAATTGAAAAGAATAAGGACCTCAATGCATTTCTCGAAGTGTTTGCGGAGGAAGCTTTGCAAAAAGCGCAGTTGCTGGATGAAAAAAGAAAGTCCGGACAATCCGTAGGAAAACTTCACGGAGTTGTCATTGCGATAAAAGATATCATTTCCTATAAAGGTCATAAGCTTTCGGCCTCTTCCAAAATCCTTGAACATTTTACCGCTATTTACAATGCCACCGTGGTGCAGAGATTACTGGATGAGGATGCAATTATCATCGGGAGAAACAATTGCGATGAGTTTGCTATGGGCTCAACCAACGAGAATTCAGCCTTTGGAAAAGTTCTTAACCCAAATGCTAAAAACAGGGTTCCGGGTGGCTCCTCTGGGGGTTCGGCAGTGGCCGTAAGAGCCAATTTATGCATGGTCAGCCTCGGCAGCGATACAGGCGGTTCAGTCAGGCAGCCTGCTGACTTTTGCGGTGTCATCGGCTTAAAGCCTACTTATGGCAGGGTTTCACGGTATGGATTAATCGCCTATGGCTCATCTTTTGACCAGATAGGCATTTTCGGGAAAAGCATTCCGGATGTGGCACTGGTGCTGGAAGTAATTGGAGGCCATGACAAGTTTGACAATAGTTCTTCCAAAGCTGAACAAGATGATTATCATCATCTTGAAGGAATTAAAAAAGGGTTACGCATCGGCTATTTGAAAGATGCACTGGAACATGAGAGTTTGGATAAAGAAATAAAGACCGGGATTAACAAGCTTATCGAATCGCTTGGCAAAGCCGGACATTCCATTAAGCCTGTTGATTTTGAATACATTGATCATATCGTGCCGGCTTATTATGTGTTGACAACCGCTGAAGCATCTTCCAACCTTTCCCGTTATGATGGCGTCCGGTATGGTCTCCGTAACCGGGAAAAAGACATTTCCATAAGAGATTTTTATAAAAAAACGCGCTCTGAAGGCTTTGGCAAGGAAGTGAAACGGCGTATCTTACTGGGAACCTTTGTCTTAAGTGCAGGCTATCATGATGCCTATTTTACCAAAGCACAACAGGTTAGAAAAATGTTAATAGATAAAACGAATCTGATTTTCAATGATATAGATGTCCTGATTCTTCCGACTTCCCCCGCCCCGGCTTTTGAAATTGGCGAAAAAACTGCCGATCCGATTGCCATGTATCTCGCTGATATATATACGGTTTATGCTAATCTTACCGGGATTCCGGCTATTTCCCTCCCCCTGTTTCTGCATTCAAATGGCATGCCTTTTGGTATACAAGCTATGACAAGCCGATTTAAAGAATTATCTTTACTTCAGTTCTCGCATCACTTAATGCAGCAATATAAGTCCTACGAAATTCCTACTTTATGAGAACGAAAACTGAGCATTCAGTTACTGCCTTTTAGGTAAGTTTTTTAATCCACTATGAAGAATGATACTACCCAGTAATTTGGAATTATTGTATCATTAAAACATTGAAAATGAAGATTAACAGACTTTTATTGTTAAGCATTTGCTTATGCATTGCTTCCTTTACAAATGCCAGGGATGGCATCAAAAGAAGCAGGGCTAATTCCGCAACTCACAAGCGTTCCACACAGATATCGCGTGCTTTTGAGGACTCTTTAAAAGCAGTAAATAATGGTTTCGGAGACCTTTTCGTATCCAATTTCATGGTTGGAGAATCCGGCGCCAAACTCAATCCAAGAGCGATCAGTTTTGTTCAGGATTACATGGAGAGAAATTCAAAGGATCTGGAAGGCATGAGGACCTGGGGTAAACCATACTTTAATACCATCGATGGCGTATTAACCAAATACGGCTTGCCATGCGAGTTAAAATATCTGGCAGTCATAGAGTCCGAATTAAAATCTTCCGCGAAATCATGGGCAGGAGCAGTTGGACCATGGCAATTAATGCCTGCAACAGCGAGGCTTCTTGGATTAATGGTCACCAGACGTTACGATGAAAGGAGAAACTATAATAAAAGCACGGTTGCAGCCGCCAAATATTTACGCAGTTTATACAGCGAATTTGGAGACTGGCTCCTTGTCATTGCTGCTTATAATGGCGGGGACGGCAATGTGTTAAGAGCAATCAAGCGCAGCGGAAGCCAGGATTTTTGGAAGCTTCAGTATTATTTACCGGCTGAATCGCGCAATCACGTAAAGAAATTTATTGCCACGCATTATATTTTTGAAGGCCAGGGTGGTGTAACTACGTTGACGAAGAACGAGGCCTTGGAACAACTGTCCGGTTCGTCCATGTTTGTATTTCACAGAAACCTATCAAAAGAAGAAATAGGTAATTCCGCAACCATTTCCATTTCCGGAAAATATTATTCATCCATCATAAGCCGTTATGTCCTGATGGATTCCATTGAATTCAACAGGTATAACCCCGATTTTGATAAAATAATGGCCAGCGCAAACAACACATATGATCTGACCTTACCGGCGGATAAGATGCAATTGTTCTTATCGGATAAATATGAAATCCTGAATGAATCTGTTCAACTGATACTGAATGGCGTCTCTTCAGAAGACAGCGCAGCGAGAAAAAATCTGGCAATGGTTTCATCCACAAAATAAATGCTAAAAGATAAAAAAGTATTGATTGCTCAGGCAGTCAATACTTTTTTTATTGAAAATACTTTTAGCTGACATTCCTCATATTCCTTTTCCGGCTCACTGTAAAATGTAATTCCGGAGCCAACCAGGAAGGAAAGATAGTGTTCTGTTTGGTTGTAAAAAATGCTCCTTATAACCACATTGAAGTCAAAATCCTTTTCCGGAGTTACGTAGCCCAGGGCTCCTGAAAAGATTCCCCGCTTTGTTTTTTCGTACCGCTCAATTAATTCCATCACTCTTTTTTTGGGCGCACCTGTCATTGAACCCATGGGAAAAGTTGCCTTGACGGCATCTGCCCAATGCAGATCGTTTTTCATTTCTCCCGTTATTGACGAAATCATGTGATGCAGGTTTGGAAATGAATAAATCCCAAACAACTCTTCTACGCTTACCGTCCCCTCCTGGCAAATCTTTGAAAGATCATTCCGCACCAGATCTACAACCATCACGTTCTCGGAACGATCTTTTGCGCTTTTAAAGAGTTTGTCTTTGTTCAAATTGTCTTCACTCAGATCAGCAATATTTTTTTCCCAGGTACCTTTTATGGGTTGGGAAACAATGCTGCTTCCTGTCTTTTTCAGGTATCGTTCCGGACTGGCGCACATGACAAACCGATCATTGAGTTTGTAAAAGGAAGAAAAAGGATTGGGAGAAACGCCGTCAAGGAGGGTATACACAGATAAAGGGTCCAACAATATATTTTCCGCATAAAATTCCTGACAAAAATTAATTTCATAGCAATCCCCGCGAAGAATATGTGTCCGCAATGCCTCCACTGTCCGGATATATTCCTTTTTATCAAACCTGGATTGAATATTTATTTCCCTGGAATCCTGCGTGTTGTTTTCCTCAATACCCCCCGCGATGATCTGAGAATAGATTTCGGCATGGTCATTTTTCAGCGAGCCGATATTGATCTCATCATGATGGAGTTCAATAATTATTTCCGGAATAAAAAAGAATAAGACCGGGAAACCTATATGGTCTTCATGGTCTGAAGAAAGGTTTTCAATTTCATTTTTTAGATCGTAACCAAAATGTCCGAACATCCAGTCGTTGTGTTTGTCCGAAAATTTTTTCAACTGATCAAAAGCCTCTCCAGGACTGAATTGTAAAAAATCTATCGCTCCTGCAGCCAGCAAACATTCGTGCGAATGATAGGGGGATTGATATTGGTGGTTATCCAGGAAACAAAAAATGTTGAATGGGTTAACCCAGTTCAACATTTTTAATTTAGTTATTGAAAAATTCTCGACCGGAAAGGATACAAATATTCTTTTCACTATTGACTTTTAAAAGTCATCGTCTTCATCGTCATCAAATCTTTCCTCACTGAACAGATCCAAATCTTTTAGGTCTTCATCAAAATCCAAATCATCCGCTTTGCCGGCTTTTTTCCCGGCGCCGGCGCTGCCTGTACTGCTCTTTTTGGATTTCGATTTAGGAACATCAAATTCATCGAAGTCGGGATCCCATTCTTCTTCCTCTTCCACCTTATCCCAATCGTCGACCTCATCCTCTTCGCCCAGATCAGCATCATCATCTTCTTCCTCACCTTTTTTTCCTTTTGATGACGCCGCACCTTTCTTGGATGATTTTTTGGGAAGGTCATCCAATTCAATATCATCTTCCTCGTCCTCATCGTCTTCAATTTTCTTCTTGGATTTTGAAGACAGATTCTCCGAATCCTCTTTTGAAGACTGGGGTGCAGACTTTTTTATGCTCTTTTTATCTTTATCAGATTTAGATGCCATAATTCTAAATAAGATTTATTGTAAAATTTCAGCGAAGTTTTTAATTCGCCAAATTTTTGGGAACAAATTTTTTTACAAATTCTCAATTAATTGCTCCCGGCCCGGTCCGTTCGAAATATAGGAAATCGGGATTCGAAGAAATTTATTGATAAATGCTATGTATTCCTTCATTTGTTTTGGGAGGTCATCGCATTTTTTGATTGTACTCGTATCCTTTTTCCATCCGGGAAAAGCCTGCAACACGGGTTCAATGCTGACCCTCGTCATTTGAAACGGTACTTCTTCGGCATGCTCCCCGTTAATTTTGTAAGCTACGCAAACTTTTAATTCTTCGAATGCATCCAACACATCTGCCTTGGTCATCACGATTTTTGTCACTCCGTTTATCATACAGGCAAAGCGTAAAGCAATTAAATCGATCCAGCCGCAGCGCCGCGGTCTCCCGGTAGTAGCACCAAATTCATTGCCAATCTTTCGAAGTTCTTCTCCGACTTCATTATGTAATTCTGAAGGGAAGGGCCCGCTACCCACCCTGGTACAATAAGCCTTGCTCACGCCGATAACATCTTTTATTTTTTGTGGCGCCACACCCAATCCCGTGCAGACCGCAGCAGAAATGGTGTTTGAAGAAGTTACGAATGGAAATGTTCCGAAATCCACATCCAGCATGCTGCCCTGTGCGCCCTCGGCTAATACTTTTTTATCCTGTTGAATTTTATCGTTGATAAAATATTCTCCGTTTACAATGTTAAAGGATTTCATGAACTCGAGCGCTTCAAAAAATTCTTCTTCCCAATCCGTGATATCTTCATGAAAATTTAATCCATCTAATAACTTTTGGTGTTTTAAACGGAGTTTGATGTATTGCGTAGTGAAGCTTTTGTCAAGCAGATCCCCGACACGCAAACCATTTCTCCCGGTTTTGTCCATATAGGCCGGACCTATCCCTTTTAAGGTTGAACCAATTTTTTCATTTCCTTTTGAAGTTTCGGATGCTTTATCCAGGGCACGGTGCGTAGGAACGATAATATGAGCCCGTTGGGATATATATAAATTTTTTCTGTAGTCAACCCCAAAGGCAGCGACAGACTCACATTCTTTTTTAAAAGTTATCGGATCAAGAACCACACCGTTGCCGATCAGATTGATGGTGTTCTCATGAAAAATTCCTGAAGGAATCTGGTGCAGCACGATCTTTTTATCTTTTACGTATAAGGTATGACCGGCATTGGGTCCGCCCTGGAAACGGGCGATCATATCGTATTTCGGGGCAAAATAATCAACAATTTTTCCTTTCCCTTCGTCGCCCCACTGAAGTCCTAAAATAACATCAACCATGTAAAAAATTTTGAAAGCGGAGCAAAAATAGGAGAAATGAAATTGCTTAACGAATTGTTTTTTGTTTTATTTACTTGCCGCCTTTTCGGCAGAGAAACATGAAAAGTTGTATATAAGTAAACGGGCCGAATGGGGTGGACTGGTTTAGCAGCTGACCGATAAACCTCGCTTAAAAAAACAATAGCCCTGATCATTGCCCGGTAATCACCGGCAAGAAAAATGTTCATACATTCTCGGTATCAAACCGGTCGACAGCCTGGATTCCGCTGAGCTGTTTTAAACGATGAACCAATTCGTCGAGTTCTTCTTTATCGTGCACGTATATCTTAATGTTTCCTTCAAACAACCCCTCTTTGGCTTCGATGGTGATGGCATTAATATTCAGTTTCAATTCACCCGAAATCAAATTGGTGATTTTATTTACCACCCCGACGTCATCCATACCGACAATGCGGACACCGGTCAAAAAAGAAATTTCTTTATTCTTAGCCCACTTTGTTTTTACTACCCGATGTCCGAAATTGGATAACAATTTGGCAGCATTGGGGCAATTTGTTCTATGGATCGTCAGCCCCTTTCCTGTGGTAACAAAACCAAAAACATCATCCCCGGGAATGGGTTTGCAGCAGTTGGCAAGGGTATAAACAATTTTATCGCTGCTCTCGCCGAAAATAATGAGTTCCGCATCTTTTTTACCGGCAGCTGAGCTGAGATCGACCCTGATTTCTGTTGTTTGTTTCAGGGGCCTTGGGGGCTCAAGCCTGTCTCCCAATAAATGAAACTCTTTGAGTTCATGCAGGTCAATATTTTTTATGGCGACCCGGTAAAATAATTCCAGTGAAGAACTTAGCTTGTAATAGGCTGTGAGAATATCGATATTATGCTGATTGTAAACTGCACCAAAATTTTCCAGCTTGCGTTGCATTAAATATTTTCCTTCGTCGGCGATTTTTCTCTTTTCTTCTTTTAACGCGTCCTTTATTTTGCTCCTGGCTTTTGCCGTCACCACAAAATTTAACCAGTCTTCGGTCGGGCGCTGTTTGCCGGATGTGATTATTTCTATCTGGTCGCCGCTGTGCAGTTTATGACCCAGCGGAACGAGTTTGTGATTTACTTTAGCGCCGATGCACTGCACACCCACGGCGCTGTGGATGGAAAAAGCAAAGTCCAGGGCAGATGCCCCGACGGGTAACATTTTCACATCACCTTTTGGCGTGTAGACAAAAATTTCTTCGGTGAGAAAACTGGTTTTAAAATCCTGCAGAAAATCGATAGAATCATTATCCTGTGTGTTCAACACTTCACGAATCTGCTGAAACCATTTGTCAAAACGGCTTTCATCATTTGCACCCTCTTTATATTTCCAATGCGCGGCTAATCCCTTTTCTGCAATCTCATTCATGCGTTTTGTGCGTATCTGCACCTCAACCCATTTTCCCTGCGGTCCCATCACCGTGGTATGCAATGCTTCGTATCCGTTCGACTTGGGGTTACTCAACCAGTCACGCAAGCGTTCGGGTGATGGCGTGTATTCGTCGGTGATCATCGAATATACTTTCCAGCAATCTTCTTTTTCTTTTTCGGGAGAAGAATTTAATATCACGCGGATGGCAAACAGATCGTACACTTCTTCGAACCCCACTCCTTTTTTACGCATTTTATTCCAAATGGAATGAATGCTTTTCGGACGACCATAAATTTCAAAATCAAAATTTCCTTTCTCTAATTTTTCTTTTAACGGTTTGATGAATTCGTTTATATATCTGGAACGTTCGCGTTTTGTTTCCGATAACTTTCGGGCGATCTCCTTATATTCTTCCGGCTCAAGATATTTCATCGCCAGATCTTCCAACTCCGTTTTAATGTTGTACAAACCCATGCGGTGAGCAAGCGGCGCATAAACATAAACTGTTTCCGATGAAATCTTCAATTGCTTTTCACGCTTCATGCTGTCAAGCGTGCGCATGTTGTGCAGACGGTCGGCAAGTTTAATAAGAATTACCCGGGGATCATCAGTAAGCGTGAGTAATATTTTTTTGAAATTCTCGGCCTGTTGCGATGCATTTACATCAATGACATTGGATATTTTTGTAAGCCCGTCAACTATCCTGGCTATCTCCACGCCAAAAGTTTTTTCAACATCGTCGAGCGTTACATCAGTGTCTTCAACAGTATCATGCAACAGGGCGCAGATGGTAGAACGCACGCCCAAACCAATTTCCTCAACGCAAATTCTTGCCACTGCCAAAGGATGCAGAATATAAGGTTCGCCACTTTTTCTGCGCATGGTTTTATGCGCTTCAGCGGCGATCTCAAAGGCCCTGCGAACCAATTCCTTG
>DATGFZ010000583.1:0-3405 GCA_035308805.1 Puia sp.
GGATACTTCCGAAATTGACATCAGGTCTTGTTGCGCCGCCCACCGTAACAGCAGCCGGTAACGTATACAAAAGTCCGCTGATTGTCTTTTTAAACCAGTCAAACGTCACATCAAAATGGCTAAAGCTGGCATCAAATCCTATGTCTGTAAGGATATCGTTTTCCCAGGTGGTTGCTGTGTTTGCAAGGTGACTTGGGTAAAAACCGAGTTGCGAACTGGTTGAAGTACCATTGATATCATAATAGGAGTTAAAGGCACTTGCTGAAAACAAATTAAATGGATTTGTGTTGGGAACGTTGCTCAGGTTACCGGATTTACCCCAGCTTCCGCGCAATTTCAAATCCCTGAGCCAGGTAACATTTTTCATGAAATCTTCCTGGGATATTCTCCATCCTGCAGATACAGAAGGGAAAGTACCAACCTGGTGGCCCGGTGCAAATATAGAAGACTGATCGCGGCGGATTGTACCGGCAAGCAGGTATTTGTCTTTGTAGCTATAATCCAGTCTGCCGAACTGGGAGTACAAGGCACTCTGATAAGGTCCGTTTACACTCGATACAGCCTGCGTGGCAGGATTACCGGTGTTGAGGGTCCAGTAAGAAGGATTTGTTGAAAAATAAGATGCTTCAGATCCCTGGAGTCCCCTGCCGTCAAAATTCTTGGCTTCTGTTCCGGCAAGCGCTTTTATAGTATGATCTCCGATTACCAATGTGTAATTCAGCGTATTTGTCCATACCATGGTATTGTAAAATCCTGCACCTTCAACAAAACCGTTTGGAGCAGTGCTTCCTTCTGCATTTTCGTAAGGAGTATAATTAAAATAGTTGTAATAATAATTCTCTACGGTACCCCCGATGCTAGTCCGCAAAGTAAAATGTTTTAAAAAGTCAACTTCTGCAAACAAATTACCGTTTATCTGCCAGTCATCACCTGTATTATTCGCCTGGCGTTTCTGATCGGCAACAGGATTGCCTGAGTTATTGATGGTAAAGGAGTGTGTACCTGCAAAATTACCGGCTACGTCATATACCGGAATCAACGGCGGAATACGATAAGATAATGAGATCGCATTGCCTTCATTCTGGTTACTGATTTGAGGATTTTGCTTATAGACGATATAGGCATTTTCCCCGATTCTGATATGATCCTTAATATTAAAAGTAGTATTGGCGCGAACCGAATATCTCTTCAGATAGGTGTTGATCAGCGTTCCCTCATCATCCATATATCCGAAAGAAAAATAATAAGAAGATTTTTCTCCGGCATAGCTTGCAGAGATGGTGTGTTGCGTGATGGGCGCAGGTTTAAAAATTTCATGGAACCAGTCTGTTCCCACCAGATTTGTTTTTGTAATCTGGTTACTTACAATATCATACGTAGAAGGATTCTGGTTAGCCGCATAAAGTGGATTTGCCGTCGTACCTCCGTTTGTGAACGGGGTTGGCGCTAAATAAGCCGGAAGCGTAGGAGGAGCATAAGTTGGCCCGCCCTGTCCAAACCAGTTGTTTGCCGGAATAATATTTGAATTGTAAAATTGAAGCCAGTATACATCAGCCCAGGTCTGACTTCCTGCCAAATTAAATCCATTCTTTAGTGGTCTGGTGGTTCCCACAAACATATCATAACTGATGGTTGCCCTTCCTTTGCCTCTTTTGGTAGTAACGATGATAACGCCGTTAGAACCCTGTATTCCATATATGGCCGTTGCACCCGCATCTTTCAATACCTGGATAGATTCGATATCGTTTACGTTCAGGTCATGCAAACTGCTTTGCACGCCATCAACGATTACCAGCGGATCCACATTATAAAGATTGGCAATACCCCTGATTCTGACATTGCTGCCGCCTCCGGGTTGTCCGGAATTGATGACCGTCACGCCCGCAGCCTGACCCTGCAACAACGATTCGGTCGTGCTTCCGGGCACGCTCTTGAGGTCTTTGATATTAACAACGGCTACGGCGCCCGTAATATCTTTTTTCTTTTGAGCGGTGTAACCGGTTACCACAACGTCATTGAGTGTGGAAGTGGATTGTACCAACGGGATTTCACCAAGGTCAGTCTTTCCCGAAAGTCCGATTTCCATCCTTTCAAATCCAACAACTGAAATGGAAAGTACACTGTTGTCCTTCGGAACTTTAATGGAAAAAGAACCGTCTACACCGGTCTGTGTAGCCATTTTGGTTCCTTTAACCTGAACAGTTGCCCCGGGAAGAGCCTGTTTGTCTGTATTGCTGGTAATCTTACCAGTTACAGTTTTTTGAGCAATGGTGTTTAAACTGAATAACAGCAGTAGTACAGCAAGGACATGCCTGGCAAGTACGTTAGTTTTGAATGGCATAAGCAGAGTAGTGTTTTTAAATTGTATTAAATACAGTATGAAAATCCAATGTAAATTACATATAACCTGAATTAAAAATAATATTTTTTTAACTATTTCTTTACAGAACCATTAAAATTTTAATGTGTATTTCGGACGCTATCAACATTTTTTGCTTTACAAACAATCGAAAAAAACCCGCAAGGCTGATACCGGCAAAGCCACAAGGGACAAAGGATTCAAAGACTCCTCTCTTATATCCTACTAAAATAGTATGGTAAATAAATCAAAACATCGCCGGATTTGCAGATTCCTCCCTGCTTAATCCCATCCTCCGGGGAAGTCCTGCTTCGGATGCTAAGTATAAATTCATTTAATTTGGCCCCTCAATTTTCAGATTATGAGAAATATCGTCATTATTGGATTCACCTTGCTCCTCAGTATTTCTTCCTGCAAAAGGCACCTGTCCCATGAACAAACAGAAACTGAATTAAAAACAGCCATGGAAAATTTTCTGAACACCAGGAGAAATCTTGACACGAACCAGCTCAAATTTACTGTACGCAGCGTCATTTTTTATGAAGACAAAACGGTTTTCGACTGCCAGTTCAAAGTAGAAATGAAGCAGCCTGATAAAGATACCGTGGGCGACATGGCGGCGTGGATATCAAAAGATTTCACCACCGTGAAAAGAAAATATTAACCTCATTTTTTATTCCATTTTCTTAATTGCTGCAAGAAGGCTTTCATGTCTTTGGGCATGGGCGCTTCGATCGTATATTCATTACCGTTAGCATCAGGAATTTCCAGGCTCCAGGCATGCAGTGCAAGCCGTGACAAGATCGGCTTTTCTTCTTCTGCAAATTTTGACAACTTAAATTTCTTTTTAAAAGAAGAGACCAGGACAGGTTCCCCGTTTCCATAGAGTTCGTCGCAAACAACGGGATGACCGAGATGCTGCATGTGCACCCTGATCTGGTGGGTTCTTCCGGTATGTATATGAAATTGCACCAAAGAATATGATCCGAATTCTTCCAAAACCTCGTAATCGGTTATAGACGGTTTTCCTTTTTTATCCGGCACCA
>DATGFZ010000584.1:0-1652 GCA_035308805.1 Puia sp.
TGCTCCAATGATTGGTGTTTATATGGATGCCCAGCACCAATATTTCTTTTTCTTGATTCATGTGATTTTCTTGTTTTTTCCGATTCATTCCATCCTTGCTCCAATTTTTTTGCCAATTCTTTAAATTGCTGAACTGAAAGACCAACTTGTCGTGTTATCAATAAGTGATAATGTCCTCATTATAAGATAAGTGAAAATGTCCTCGTTTAAGGTACGCTGAAAATAGCAATATTTTTGGCACTTTAAATGGAGGACATCTTATGAATAAGGATATCATGGCAAAACACATAGAGCGAGCGGCTACAATGAAAAATTTAAGCAATGGTTGTATAACCCAAGAAATGGCAGCGTTTCAATTAAACTTATCAATTAGGCAAATACGAAGAATACATAAAAAATATGCTGAAGGTGGAGCGATAGCTTTATTTCACCAAAATCAAGGTAAGCCGAATTTAAGAAAAATCTCTTCTGAAATTGAGCAGCAGGCAATAGCCTGGATTAGATCAAATGGACCTGATTTTGGACCAACATTTGCACAAGAAAAACTTATTGAATATCTCAACATTAGCGTATCAGTCAGTACTGTCAGAGGATGGCTTATCAAAAATGGAATATTAAAAACTTGTCGAAAACCCAATCGAAAACAATTTGAACGAAGAAAAAGGAAGGCCTTTTTTGGAATCATGATACAGGTTGATGGCTCAGATCATGATTGGTTTGAAGACAGAGGAGAAAGATGTACGCTTTTAACAGCTATAGATGATGCAACTGGAACAATATCGGCAAGATTTGCCAAGGAAGAAAGTACCCTAGATCTTATGTTGCTCTTTAAAAAATATATCGAACTCTATGGTAGGCCACATAAGGTCTACACTGATCATTATGGAGCGTACAAAGTTAATACGGGAAATACAAATGGAGATAAAAAAACGCAACTTGGGAGATGCCTTGATGACCTAAACATTGAACTAATTTTTGCCAATAGCCCCCAGGCAAAAGGTCGAATAGAAAGAAATCATGGGACTCACCAAGATCGCCTTGTTAAAGAAATGAGACTCCGTGGAATTTCTACAATAGAAGCTGCCAATAAATATTTAGAAGAAGAGTACATTCCATAGTTTAATAAAAAAATTTACCGTGCAGCCTCTTAACTTAACAGATGCGCATCGCACAAAAAAAGGCTTTGATCTTGATATAATTTTTACCTTACAGGAAACGCGTATCATGAAAAATGATGGAACTATTCAATATAAAAATATGTTGTTCCAAATAACTAAAAATCGAATCTATGTTAAACCAAAACAAAGTATATTAATTCGCGAACACCTCGACGGATCACTATCATTTTGGATAGATGATATTCGTCTTGGCTACGAACAAATTGATTCAAGACCAATGGTTATTAGGGAGGAAATTAAAAAAATCTACAAGCCAAGAGTTGCAAGTACTGCCAATAGAAAATGGAATCAGCAGACATTTGCATCTGCAACTTCTACAAAATAGGAGGTAGGATGAAGCCCGCCGGAGGCACTCTTTTCTTAGTGCAAAAGCGGACATTTTAGTTTAACTAAGAACCGGACATTTTCACTTGTTGTTGACAGGCATTATTATTTTTTATAAATTTTTCAGATAAAATGATTTATTATAAATAA
>DATGFZ010000585.1:0-11325 GCA_035308805.1 Puia sp.
AAATTCTGAAATCATTAAGCAGGTTGCAGATAAATTCAATGTCGAATTCTCTCATTTTTATGAGGAACCCGGTTGCCTAATTTACGGAGAAGCCTTGTATAAAAATAAAATGCTGACCGATATTTTTTTGGATGCAAAAGACTTTGACTCGTTTCAGGAAAATGAAGAGACGGGTGAATGGCTTTTTGAAGGGAACAAATACCAAAGCGACCTGGAGATTTTAGAAATTCTGCTCGAAAGAAAACAACAACAACAAAAGGGTAATGAACATGAAAAAGACAACCGATAAAACTGAATAGATTTTATGCAAGGCGTATACCACCAGCGAATGGGAATGAATGCGTGGTTATATCTATTATGTGATTTCGCTTTCATCCTGAAGACCGGAAAGCTGCCACACCGCCACATTGTTTTTTGTGGCTGCGGTGCGGCAGCTTGTTTGATTTTTATAGAAGATAAATTTTTTCATTAATTCCTTGCACAAAGTTAGGCGTGAGGGCTGCTGTAGCGTCCAAGAAATTCCGGCATAAACACGGACCCCGCGCTCAGAAGGCCATCATTTATTCCGTTGCTTCATGGACTTGATTGCCCCGCGCCTGGGATGGTTCCATAATTAATTTTTAAAATTTAAAATGAATGTTATGGAAAATGCAATGAATCAACCGGAATGGTCAGAAATCGCGGAAGTAGAACTCGTATACAAATCAAATATCAAAGCATCCTTGCGGCCTACACTCACCAGTTCAAGAGAGGTCTATGAATTGTTGTTGCAGACCTGGGATAAAAACAAAATTGAATTACAGGAACAGTTTAAAATACTCCTGCTAAACCGGGCAAATAAAGTAGTGGGAATTTTTGAAGTATCAACAGGCGGGGTCTCAGGAACCATCGCTGATCCTAAATTGATTTTTATGGCAGCCCTCAAGGCAAATGCCTGCATGATCATACTTTCCCACAATCATCCCTCTTGCAATCTAAAACCCAGCAAGGCGGATCAGGATTTAACAGAAAGAATTAAACAGGGTGGAAAATTATTGGACATTAATGTTCTTGATCATTTAATCATTACTTCAGACGGGTATTATTCATTTGCCGATGAAGGAATGATATGAATTCATATACATCATAATAAATCGCAAAACCAAAACCCGGTTTTGCCTTCTTTATTGGGCGAATCATATTCCCGGTAGACGGTAGCGCCCATCGTGAAAGGGATCGGGCTTTTAAAAATCGGGCCGTCAAAACAAAAACTGTGAAACTCCCCGTTTTCACCACAGGGATCCACTCCCTGAGGTAAATCATTAATAAAGTTTTTGTCAATAATTCTTCCGGCAAAAGATTTATCCAGTATATCCGCATTCACGCAAACGATGATTGCCTTGAATCCTGATGCTAGAAATTCATGCAAAAGTGCTGTTGTATCTTTTTTCCATAGCGGAAAAACAGGTTGGATACCCAAAGCAGCCAATTGTTTTTCGCGGTATAGTTTCAGGTCTTCCAAAAAAATATCGCCAAATGCAGCACATCCAAACCCTTGTTGTTTTAAGCGTAAAACTGACTTTGTCATCATGGCTTCATATTCTTCCATCGAAGGCTGTTCAGGCAATTCTATCGTGCTATAAGGAATGTCTAAACTGTTAACCTGTAGTTCCAGTAATTTTCTTCGTAAGCCGTGCATGCTGACCCGGTCGTGATGCGCATTGACAGCTGTCAGTAAATGTTCAACAGAATAATTTTTATCCCGCAATAAATAAAATAAGGCGAGCGCAGCATCTTTTCCGGTGCTCCAGGAAAAATATGTTTTAATTCCGGGCATTTATTATTACCGGTTGAAATAAACTTTCGTTTCATATTCCATCTGCACAAATCCTTTTTCGTTGTGCGCGATAAAAAGCTTCACCAGGTGCTCTATCATTTTTTCGTAATCCGGATGCCCCGGAAGCGGGATGTAGGAGGTAGAAAGCAACTGTCCCTTTAACCCTTCAAAATCCAGCAGCTGCCGGTTTTCAAAGGAGACAACCTGCACAGGCATGGGTGTATAAAATTGTTGGATAGATTCATCATTGACCATTTTGGAAGCTCTATAGTCTGTGCCAAACTGTAATTTAAGCTCATCATAGTCTTTTAAAAACGGGGTATTTTTTTGCCGCAGGTTCCAGGCAAGAACGATATGACCGCCGGGTCTTAGAATCCGTAAAAATTCTTTTTTCGTGGGCACCAGATCCATCCAGTGAAAAGCCTGGGCTACGGTGATAAGGTCAACACTTTGTTTGGGCAAACCGGTTTGTTCAGCGCGATGATTTTTGCTTGTAAAACCCGGATAACCGGATAGCCTTCTTTCCGCTGCTTTGCGCATGTCCTCATTGGGTTCAATACCAACCACAGCATACCCGTGTTTTAACAATAATTCAGAGAATATTCCCGTGCCTGAACCCACATCCGCAATACGCTGATCTTTTTTCAGCCCGATATTTTCTTCTAAAAAGGCAATAATGGCATCCGGATACGAGGGACGATATTTTACATAGTTCTCTACACGGTTGGAAAATCGGGTGGTCGGATTGAGCGAAGCAAGTGACTGCGTCATAATCGGAAATTAAAAGAAACGTAAAATTATTACTATTCTTCCTGCTTGTATGAAAGTGATACAAATTTAATTTTCACTGCGGATAGGATATAAATTCCGATTCCAAATATGGTGAAGAGAATGTCAAGCATTGACCACTCATCCTGTGCAGATTTCAGACAGGATGATTGCTTTATCCTGGAATATTTTTGTAGGGTAAATGTCTAAAACGATTTTTGATGCGCGATAGATTTCCCGCGTTGCAGTAATCGGCAAGATGTACGGTTGTTTAACACAACCGATCCGCCCTCCGCGTCGGAACTCGCTTCGGGACCAAAGAAGAAAGAAAATGAATTAGTGATGAAAGCAAAAATGAACCGAACCCGTTTTGTAGGATTAAGATTTTGCCCGGATGAATATGAGAAATTAGAAGAGCGCCGAAAAAAGACTACCTGCCCCGACATGAGTGATTATATGCGAAGGGTAATATTGAATAAACCGATAACCGGATATGTTCGAAATAAATCACTGGATGACTTCATGGCAGAAATGATGTTGCTTAGAAAAGAGCTCAACCATATCGGAAATAATTTTAACCAGGCAGTAAAAAAACTACATATATGCGATACTGAAATTGAAATTAAAACCTGGCTTCAGTTAAACGAAGATGGAAATCTTTCACTTTCAGAAAAAATGGAAGAGATCAAAAAAAAGATGGACACAATTGCTGATCAATGGTTGCAGTAATACATACGAGCAGTAGTTTGAATAATGCCCTAAACTATAACGAGCAAAAAGTGAAGCAGGGAAAAGCAACATGCATTGCTGCGGTCAACTATCCCAAAGAACTGGAAGACTTAACCTTTTATCAAAAACTCTACCGGTTGACCAATCTCGCGGCATTGAATACAAAAGCTAAAACAAATAGCATACATATTTCTTTAAATTTTGACGGCTCTGAAAAAATAGATAAGGAAACCTTGCAAAAAATTGCTGATTCATATATGGATAAAATCGGTTTCGGTGCCCAGCCTTATTTGTTGTACCAGCATGAGGACGCTGGACATCCGCATATTCATATTGTTTCTACCAATATCAAACCAGATGGTAAAAGAATTGAGCTTCATAACATCGGGCGCAATCAATCGGAAAAAGCCCGAAAAGAAATTGAAGATGATTTTAAATTGATAAAAGCAGGAAGCAAAAAACAGTTACAGTCAGAAAGGATAAAGCCGGTAAATGCGCTGAAAATTCAGTATGGAAAATCAGAAACAAAACGCGCTATTACGAGCGTACTTGACCAGGTTGTCAATAATTACAAATATACATCGCTTGCAGAATTAAACGCCGTGCTGCGTCTTTATAATGTGGAAGCAGACCGGGGTACTGAGAATTCCCGCATCTGGCAGCATCAGGGCTTAATGTACCGGGTACTGGATGGTGAGGGGAATAAAATAGGTGTACCCATCAAAGCAAGTTTAATATATAACAAACCGACCCTGAAAGTTTTAGAAAAGAAATTTTCAGAGAATCAATTGCTGAGACAACCACATAAACAGCGACTTAAGAATGCCATTGACTGGACGCTTCTGAAAACTAAAAACCCATCATTGGAAAATATAAAGCGCATACTCGAACGGGAACAAATACAAATTGTTGTGAGACAAAATAAAGACGGAATTATTTACGGGTTTACCTATGTCGATCACAATAGCAAATGCGTTTTCAACGGAAGCGATCTCGGAAAAGATTATAGCGCAAAAATGATGCTCGCCAGGTGTGGAGAAAAGACAAGTTTTGAATACCAACAGGAAAAAGCAGAAAAGAAAATTCATAATGAGTTTCAAAAAAAATATACGATAGATCCGGAAGTTGTTGATCGCTCATACATTGGGGGGAACAAAATAATACAAGAGCTGATCAATCCAACTATTACCAGTGATTATTTTCCTGTCGAATTAAAATTTTCCAAAAGAAAGCGAAAAAGAAAAAGACAATCCGACCAATTATAAATTTTTCAAATAGTGGGTGATGAATACCGGGGAGAATGAACAGGGACTCAGAAAGATACTCGACATGACCAGAATGATCAGTATCGTTTTATTGTTACTTCATTTTTATTACAGCTGTTTTGCTGCATTCACCGATTGGAACCTGCGGGCAAAAATTTCAGATCGCATCATGATCAATTTGATTCATACGGGACTTTTTAGTTCGATGGTAAAAACAAAATCCATTGCACTTGGGTTTTTAGTGATCTCACTGGTCGGTGCAAGAGGACGGAAAAATGAAAGATTAAAATACCGATCCGCTTTTGTTTATATCGCGATCGGGATCATCATTTTTTATGGAAGTGATTTTTTGTTGAAACTTGAAATCGAACAGGCAGCGCCTTCCATATTGTATATGTTGAGTGTTTCGCTTGGGTATATTTTTATTCTTACCGGAGGAACATTATTATCACGAGTCATCCGCCAAAAATTAAACCAAAACGATATCTTCAACAAAGAAAATGAAACCTTTCCACAGGAAGAAAGATTACTTACCAACGAATTTTCCATTAATCTTCCTGCAGAATATTATTTACGAGATAAAAAAAGAAAGAGTTGGATCAACATCATTAATCCTTTTCGCGGCTTACTGGTTATTGGTTCGCCCGGATCGGGCAAGTCTTATTTTATCATCCAGCATATAATTAAACAACATATCGAAAAAGGTTTTGCCATGTTTGTCTATGATTTTAAGTATGATGATTTATCTCTCATCGTTTATAATCATTATCTAAAAAATAAAAACAAGTACAAAGTTGCGCCTAAATTTTACATTATTGATTTTGATGACCTCTCCCGCGCCAATCGCTGCAACCCGCTCGCCCCGGCAACGATGCATGACATTACGGATGCCGCTGAATCTGCCCGCACCATCATGCTTGCGATCAATAAGGAATGGATAAAAAGACAGGGTGATTTTTTTGTGGAGTCACCTATAAATTTTTTAACGGCAATCATCTGGTTTTTGCGCAAATACCAGGACGGAGAATTTTGCACCCTTCCGCATGTCATTGAACTCATGCAAATGGATTATTATGATTTGTTTTCCATCCTGAGGACAGAAAAAGAAATTGAAGTGTTGATCAATCCATTTATTACAGCGCTGGAAAACGATGTGATGGAGCAACTCGAAGGGCAAACCGGTGCGGCAAAAATCGCGCTGGCAAAATTATCATCACCGAATCTATATTATATTTTAACCGGGAATGAATTTACACTCGATATCAATAATCCCCTCGAACCAAAAATAATCTGTGCCGGCAATAATCCGCAAAAGCAAATGGTGTATGGCCCGATCCTGTCTTTGTATGTTACACGGCTGATTAAGTTGGTTAATAAAAAGGGAAAACAAAAATGCAGTCTGATCTTTGATGAATTCCCGACGATATATTTAAATCATATGGACTCATTGATTGCAACTGCAAGGGGCAATAAAGTAGCCACAACATTAGCCGTGCAGGATTTTAGTCAACTAAAAAAGGATTACGGCAGAGACAATGCGGAAGTGATCATGAATATAACCGGAAATGTAATTAGTGGTCAGGTGATGGGAGAGACGGCAAAACAACTTTCTGAGCGTATCGGAAAGATCATGCAGGATAAGGAAAGTTTTTCTATCAACAGTTCTGATACTTCGATTAGTCGCTCACGGCAATTGGAATCTGCTGTTCCTCCATCAAAGATTGCAGGATTATCTTCCGGAGAATTTATCGGGATGGTTGCTGATGATCCGCTAATGAGGATAGAATTGAAGGCTTTTCATGCGGAGATTATAAATGATCATGAAGAATTGCAAAAAGAGAAACATTTATATAAGCCATTACCCGCTGTCCGAATTATTGATCGTTCAACGATTGAAAAAAATTATTTGCAAGTTAAGAAGGACACACAAAATATTATACATGCAGAGATTGATAGAATCGTTAATAATCCTTCTTTATCTTATTTAATAATTAAGAAATAATAAGGCAGTTCTCCCACTATTAGTTTCATTGATCCTATTGAATCTTCAAGTTATCAGCAAATAAACAGCAGCTTATTTACGAAAAAACGCAATTAATTTGCTAAATTTACGCAAATCGTTTATTTTTAAACTTTATGAAGAAGCTAAATTCTGCAGTAAAAGTTGGAGTTGTTGATGATCATGGACTTTTCCGTAACGCTATTGCAACCTTGATAAAATCGAAACCAGAAAAATACAGAGTGGTAATTGAAGCAGAAAATGGAATGGATTTAATTGAAAAGCTCAGCAAATTGAAAACTGAAGATTTACCAAACGTGCTGACTCTAGATATTAATATGCCAGAAATGGATGGCTTTCAAACGGCAGAGTGGCTTACTGTAAAGCAACCACAAATTAAATTCATCGCTCTCTCTATGTTCAATGATAAAAACAGAATATATCGGATGATAAAAAATGGTGCTAAGGGATACATCACAAAAAATGCTTCATCTGATGAAATTTATGAAGCTATTGATGTGGTAGCAAATAATGGAGTTTATATAAATGATTCGGTATCGCAGAAACTTTTTGACGCTATAAAAGAATACGATGCCGATCAATTTTCAAAATTTCTTTTGGATAAAAGAGAATTACAATTTCTTCAATTGATTGTCTCGGAAGATACTTACAAAGAAATTAGTATTAAAATGAATTTGAGCGAAAGAACAATTGATGGCATAAGAAACGAATTATTTGAAAAATTGAATGTTAAAAGCCGCGTTGGGCTTGTGTTATACTCAATCAAAAAAGGTATAGTAAATATAACTCATTAAAATCTTGATAAGGAAAAATCAATTATATCAATTGGATGCTGATTTAAATTCTACAAATCAAGAAAAAATATCGATGAATTTTTGGGGAATAAAGTTTGATTTTACGAACCCTGGAAAAAAAACAATTCCTATTTTAATAATTCTCTTGATATTTATTTTAGGAATTATTTTTTTTCTCAAAACATACTTCTTGAGTTTTTTTATTTTAAGCAAGTCAAAAAATGCTGCTGATACAACCATCACAGTTATAAAAAAGATTCTTAAAAGATGAAATAATTCGTAGCCTGTTAAGTAAAATACAATCAATTGCCACTTGATACAGGATTCGAGGCCATCTCCGCCCAAAAAGATTCGAAATCTGTACGGTACTTATTATTAACAATCAGGTACTTCCCGCCTGAGAAGTCTACGATTTTTTTAAACACCCCATCGTGAGTTTCTTCATCTGTGAGATGCAACTTATTTGTCTTAAGTTTTCGCAATTGATTACTGTTCAATTGGGATTTTGGGTGAAACAAAAAAAGGCAATAGTCTGGCGAAAGGGGCAAATACAACTCAGCCTCCACCGGAAGGATCCAAGAGTAATTTTTTTGAAAATCTATACAGACTGGCTCGTCTGAAACTGGCCAACTGCGCCCATTGAAATCCTGAAGTATTACCGCGTGAAAACTTCGTAGTATGCGGACAAGATGATTAGTGATGATTCCCTGCATTAAGGGCAAATGTTCATCTTTATTCATCATTATGAAAGCCAGTTTTGCGATAGCTGGTGTTTCCTCATCAGACATCATCACCTCATTCAAAAACTTATCTCGGGTTTCGGGATGTTGCAACAATTCTATAAAAAATTTTCGGTTATTCTCCGAACGCATGATTAAGGAAGCGGCAAAATGCCGAAGTATGTCCTCATGTCTTAGAGTTAATTTCTTTTGATTTTTTATAGAACTAAGAACCATCGGGTACAAGCTCTCAATCTTTCCGGCAGTTTCTTCAAAATGCCGTTTTTCCCTGTAGTTATCCGAAGGGAAATCAAATTCGTTGATGGCTGTGGAAAATATATCAATGGGAATAGTAACGAGTGAGCGCACCACTTTGTCAACAACAAAGATCTTCCATATCCCGTTTTCCAAATATCCGAACTGTTTTAAATAGATTTTTGGAACCCGGTGCTGTCTTTGTTGAAAATGAAAATCCATTAAGCAAAATTAACGCGATTTTGTAGAAACTTTAAAACGGGTTTGAGTGTAAATTATATTTTGCGCTTAATGAGTCATTGGCGTAATGAACGTGCTATTTCTTTCTGCAAACAACCCGCTAACAGCTTTAGATCATCCATAAAATAGTTTGAAATATGTATGCTGGGGGACACAATACCAGCCTGCATTTCAGGCGATATGTAATTTTGAAGCATTTGCTTTCGTGAGCCTTAGAGAACCCGCAAGATTTCTCAACCGTTGTTGGCACACGATTTACCTAATGACATTTCGGAGCGTGATCCCTTGGCATAAAATAATAATGCTGATTTTTCTTCAGTGATATTATTTTTCGTTTCTATTCTTAAATCCAAGTGTTTCAAATGAATTCCAAAATCAATTGCTTTGTTCAAAAGAAATTATTCACAATTCAGGGCTTATTTTCGTCTCTCCGCATTATTTTTTTATGGATTAAGAGATTCTGATAGAAAATGGCTTGTCTTTGTATTATTATTTGCGATGGAAACAATCGTGCTGGTGACCGAAAGGAGTTTTTTTATCAAGCCATTTTTATAAAATTTAATTTTACTTTTTATTGTAGAATCACAAATCATTTTTAGCGCTTACACTCTTGTCGTTTTAAATATCCAGCTGAATTTAGCGATTGATAATTGGCAAAAAATCACGAAGATCAAAATATAACCTGGTCATAAAATACGGTCATGAAAAATCTTGGAAATATCTTTAATCTGGTTTTATCCATCTACCTAAATATATCATTCGCGCAGGCCCAAAAGCCTGAACCCAGATTGCTTAGTCTGTCAGTATATGATGAGGCAAACAAACAGGTAATTTTGTTTGGAGGAGAAAATGACAAGGGGTACTTGAATGATTTATGGGCCTATAAAAAATCCAAATGGCAAAAAGTGGACAGTTTAGGACCTGGCATAATAAAATGCGCTTTTGCCTATGATATTACCCGAAAAAAAATTGTTTTATTTGGAGGTTCGGGCAAAACAGTAACAACAGACGAAACTTGGGAATGGGATGGCTCGCATTGGACGAAAATCGATTTGCCGGGTCCTGTTTCCCGCAACCATCCGATGAGTGTTTATAGCCCTAAAGATAAGGCTGTCATTTTATTCGGTGGTTATGGTGATTCCCACCTTCTGAACGACACCTGGGCGTATGATGGTATTTCCTGGAAACTTATGGACAATGATGGCCCAAAAGAATGCCTGCCACATGGAATGTATTATGATGAAAAAAGACAGAAAGTAATGATGGTAACATTATCCGAAAGTCATGATTCTCCGGATCCAACCCGAACTATTAACAAATTATGGGAATGGACAGGAAAGTCGTGGAAGAATATTCAGGATGGTAATATGACTACTTCACAGCACGGCTTACAGGCACTTGCCCGGTTTGGAGAAGATGGAATATTGTTATTTGATGGCGGCGATGTTTCAAATGGCCTGGGAAAAACCTGGGTATACAATGCTGGCAATTGGCACAGCCCGCAGGTCAATGGTCCTTCCCAAAGAGGGGGTCACGCCATGATTTACGACCCCATGACAAAGAAAACTGTTCTTTTTGGCGGACAGGACGACCAGAAGAACTATTTCAATGACCTTTGGGAATGGGATGGGAAAAGCTGGAAAAAAATCAATTGAACAAGTAACTGAAAGAGGAAGCGCATCAATGGCGTTCTTATTTAAATGTGTCCTTAAATAAAAACAAAATTTATCCTGGTGCTTTTCAATTTATACGAAAAGACCAGAATTTTCAGATTTAGGATTTTAGTATATTCTCCTAATGATCGCAACCGGATATCTTATCTATTCACATCGTAAATTTTTTACCGGGTTAGCAAGTGCCGCCTTAACAGAATGGTAGCTAACTGTCGCCAAGGCAATTACTATGGCAGCAAGACCCGCAAAAATAAAGACAAGAACGTTTATCGACACATGATAGCTGAAATTATTAAGCCAGTTGCTCATTGCCCACCAGGCTATGGGACTGGCAACCAGCGCGGCTATAAATACCAGGATGATAAAATCTGCGGAGAGCAGCTTAACGATGCTAATCACACTGGCTCCCATTACCTTTCTGACACCAATTTCCTTAATACGTTTTGTTACTGCCAGCGTAGCCAGTCCAAACAATCCCATGCAGGCAATGAAAATAGAAAGACCTGATGATATTTGTACTATCAGGTTAGTGCGTTGCTCCTGCGCGTATTGGACTGCAATAGCGTTATCCAAAAATTGGTAATCGAATTCCTGCCCTGGTGCGACTTTCGCCCAGGTATCTTTAAGAATAGCAAGAATATTGGCAAGATGGCCTTCTTTAATCAAAACAGAAATTCGGGGTTGAGGGGGAGCGGTGAGATTAATATCGCTAGCATATTTCAATAGAGAATTTGCATCTCCTGACATAACCAAAGGTTGAATTTTTGTATGTAAAGACTCAAAATTGAAATCCTTTACCACGCCAACAATTTGCTGGAGAAAGGGGCCCGGAAGTTTTTTCCCTACCGGATCCTGCAGATTATTTGCTTTAACAAAAGCCTCATTTACCAAAGCGGAACCCGAAGCATCCGCCGGATTGTCAGGGTACAAATTTCTTCCTTTAATGATTTTTATCTGCATGGCATTTACAAAATTTGCATCAATAGCATTGTACTGGAAGGCATTTATCTGTTTTGTCCCGGGGTCTTTATAGCTTAATTGGAACC
>DATGFZ010000586.1:0-3092 GCA_035308805.1 Puia sp.
AAAAAAATCTGCATCAAATAAATCGAATACGATATAAGCCCGAGGTACTGCATGACCACATTATTGCAAACATTATGCACATAACCATTGTTGCATGCAAAACAGAAAACGATTGCAGCAAATAAAACAATGACAAATCCATCGCTGATTCCGAAATGCAAAGCAGTAATCAAAAGGAGTATCGAAAGGAGTGCAAAAATATCTTTCCTGAATATATTCCTCATATTTTGTGCCTGATATAAAAGATAAATCAACATACCCGTAATAAAACCTGCGATGCCACGCAAAAACCCATAATCGTAAGTTGTATTGACATTGTGTGGTACAGGAATTGAAGGATACATCGGGTTTTTTCTCGGTAACAAATACATAATTGATAAATAAGCAGCGAAAATAAACACTATCAACACCACTACGGAAAGCTTCCTTTTTTTAGCAAGGAATAAGGCCAGTAAGGGAAACAACAGGTAGGCAGTCCATTCAGCACTTATACTCCAAGACGGAATATTCCATGTAAAAATTTTATGGATATAAAACGATTGAAGCAAAAAAATATTGGTCGGAATGGCCGCAGGGAATTCTATATTGTTTGGATAGGTCCCTGCCGGCGAAAAAATGATTACCAGCCCGACAAGCAACATCAGAGAAAAAAAATGCAATGGATAAATGCGCGCAAACCTGGCAACTAAAAACTCACGCAAAGCATTTTTGGTAATGGCCTGTTTAAAATTATCTCCATATGCATGCAGCATGATAAATCCGCTCATCACAAAAAACAAGTCAACCATCAAATAAGATTTCTCAAAAATCAATGTTGTGGATGCAGGAACAAACCGCCCGATTGCCATTTCGAAATGGAATACGGCAACCAGTAAGGCAGCGATTCCACGCAATGGCGTGAGGTTCGAAATGTATTCTGTTTTATGCGGCATTACTTATATTGAAAAATCTTTTCCCACGGATGACAGCATTTTCACGGATGTGTTTAAAGAACAATGATAATCGGTGAAATCGAGAAAATCTGTGAGAATGAAATTTTAATACCGCAACTTAATAAATATCTGCATTGAAATGTGAAGAAATAAAAATCTGTGAGCTACCGACAGCTTAATGATGAATGAATCGATACACCATCCGTTAACCATTCACCACGCGTTGTCAAAAGTAGCTCACAGCCAACACTACCCTGTTCAATTTTGCCATACACTCAACATCGTTTAATCATAGGATCTCATCCAAAACGGATTTATTTTAGGTTTGTAAACATGGAATATCATTTACATAACAGGGCTTCAATTAAGTTCAACCAGTGTACGGCGCCGTTTAAAGCATACTTGATCACCGATTCCCCGATATTTGTAACCAATTACACTATTCCGTTCTCAAACTTTTCACAGGGTTTGCCATAGCTGCTTTAATTATGCGCATACTCAGCGTTATCAAAGAAATTAAAATCATTAACGCACCGGCGATGGCAAATATCCACCAACTCAGGCTAGTCCGGTATGCGAAATTCTCCATCCATTTATTTGCAGCCCACCAGGCAACCGGCGAGGCAATTAAGAATGCCAGGATGACAAGTTTTACAAAATCTTTTGATAATATCGTTATGATGTTTGCAACAGAGGCGCCAAAAACTTTTCGAATGCCAATTTCTTTTGTGCGAACATTGGTTGTATAAATCACCAGTCCCAGTAACCCCAGGCAGCTGATAAGAATTGCCAAGGCTGTTGCCCATTTTAATAGCCCGGATGTTTGTTGTTCACTCGTATAAAATCTTGCAACGGTATCATCGAAAAAAGAATAAGTGAAATCGGTTTCGGGATAAATATTCTTAAATGCTTTTGTTATTTTGCCAATCGCCGAAGGCCATGTTGTTGCTTCTTCGGTTTCCGGTTTTAGCAGGATGTGAAATATATCGGCTCTTTTATTGTATTCAAAAACGATCGGACCAATTAATCCATGTAAAGATTGCTCGTGAAAATCATTCATCACACCAACTACAGGAGATTTTTTTCCGTTTCCCATGGTTAACACTTTATTTAACGCATCCTCTGCACGTTGAAAGCCCAATGCCTTTGCATAAGTTTCATTAATTAATAGTTCCTGGGTACTGTCATTAGCGTGGACATTTCTTCCCGCTAATAATTTTATCTGGTACACTTTAATATAATTCGTGTCTCCCCATCTTATTTGGACATTTATTTTTGATTCCTTTTTTGCATCATCATATTTTATATTGGTGAACGCAGCACCCTCTATTGCCGGAGGAAGAAAACCCATGCTCGCCATTTGCACCTCTGGAATAGCGCTTATTTCGTCCATCAATTGCGCGTGATGTGACCTCGAGGTATCGCGAGGCATTTCAAAATTTAAGATTGCATCCTTTCTGAAACCCATATCCATATTAAGTGAATAATGGATTTGTTTACTGACGATGAATGTTCCGATAATAAAAAACTGAGCGATCACAAATTGAGAAATAGTCAATGTTTTCCTCACCCATGCATTTCTTGTTTGCCCGGGCGATGCGAGCGATTGATTTTTTAATACGGAGACCGGTTTGAAACCCGCTAATATCAATGCCGGATATAAGCCTGATAAGAAACTTACGGTGATTGTGATTAGAATTAAAAAGAAGATCACGTAAGGCTGATGCCACAATTCAAAATGTAAACCCCGAGGCATAAAATCAGCAAATATTCTCAATAATAGAGGAGTAATGAGAACAGAAACAATGGTAGCAATGCAGGTAACAAAAAATGTTTCGCTGAGAAATTGAATAATGAGTTGTTTTTTTGAACTGCCGATCGTTTTTCGAATTCCTATTTCTTTTGCCCGTTGTGAAGCTTGCGCTGTAGTGAGATTAATAAAGTTGATACACCCCAATAATAACAGGAAAATGGCAATAGCAAACAATCCGTATAAGGTTGATCTATTTGCTGTGCGCATCCCAAAACCCGCGTAATCGGTATTAAAGTGGATATCGGCCAATGGTTGCAACCGAAAGACCATTGTATTATTTTTATCCCTGTTTGCCTCCTTATTATATTTTTTTAGCAATGACTGGAGTTGTGATTCTATCCTCAGAA
>DATGFZ010000587.1:0-5905 GCA_035308805.1 Puia sp.
TTTCTTAGTGAATTGGGAGTGCGGTGGGAAGCGTCGATCCAGATTATGGAATTGTTTGGTGCAGGTACAGTTGGTATATTAGCAGCATCATTTGGGATTTGGCTTGTGAATTTAATTATACCGGCATTGATTGGTAGTTTATTAATTTTAAGAATCAAATTGTTCAGAATTAAAAGTTAGATGGCAAATTCCCTCTTTAAAATAAAAGATAGGAGCTAATCAAATGAAAATATTTACTACGGCATTTATTCTACTATCAACATTTTTACCTCTTCCATTTAAAACCGGACTGGATGATTGTGTTACTCACAATAATGCTTTTCAGGCAGGAGAATCCATCACCTACAAGGTATATTATAAAGTAGCAGGCGTCTATGTCGGAGCGGGTGAAGCTGTTTTTTCTTCCTCACTGGACCAGATAAATGGGAAACCCGTTTATCATGTTGTGGGTGATGGAAAGACATACAGCTTCTATGATAATTTTTTTAAAGTGCGGGATAAGTACGAATCATATATTGATACGGGCTCTTTACAACCATACAAATTTGTACGTAACGTAAATGAAGGCGGACACAAAACCTATGAAAATGTCACATTTAACAAAAGCACAAATACTGCCCTCACAAATCAGGGTGTTTTTAAAGTTCCGGAATGCGTGCAGGATGTGATGAGTTCGATGTATTATGCACGCAATGTGGATTTCAGCCACCTAAAGCCTGGGGATAAAATACCTTTTTCCATGTTTTTAGATAACCAGGTTTACAATTTATACATCCGATATTTGGGTAAGGAAACAATCAAGACGAAATATGGAAAATTCCGCGCAATAAAATTCAAACCACTCTTAATTAAAGGAACCATTTTTGAAGGCGGAGAAAAAATGACGGTCTGGGTAAGCGATGATGCCAATCATATTCCCGTTCGAGTGGAAAGCCCGATAGCAGTTGGGAGTGTAGTAGTTGATATGATAAACTTTCAAAATCGCCGCCATCCACTTTCTTCGCTTATAGATTTGTAACCATGGATATTTAAAGAGCATTGTGCTGCCAACAACGGTCTTTCTTGGAAAAGGGATGCGGGACTTTTAAAATTTATTACTCGTTCATTACTGATAATTCAAGGTGTGAGGGTGATTCAGCACTTCGATAAATTTTTTGTGTTGCCATTTGAAAATCTGATGCTGTTGCTTCAAAAATGTTCGGAACAAATTTTTGGGGGTTGCGATCAATGATCGGAAACCAGGTGCTTTGGACCTGGACCATTATTTTATGGCCCTTTTTGAAAACATGATTCAGACTATGCAGATCAATTGAATATTCTTCCACTTTATTTGGAGTGATCGCTTCAGGGTTCTCAAAACTCTTTCTGAAACGGCCGCGGAAAACATCATTGGCCACCATAAATTCATAACCAGCCATTTTCGGTTCCTTTGGATATTTTTCCGGATAAACATCAATCAATTTCACGACCCAATCTGCATCGCTGCCGCTTGTTGCCGCAAATAATTTTGCAAAAATATTACCGGTAACGGTTAGGTCTTTGGTCAAAGTGTCCGTTTCCCAACTCAATACATCAGACCTGTTTTGAACGAAACGCTGATCTTCTGTAAGCCAGGTGTACCATCGTGAGCCTGGGCCATAAGTTTCTTCAATCGGCCTGTTGCGGTAAGGAACAGGATGAGCGGGATCTGATACATAACTGTCATAAATATTCGGGGATTTAGGTCCCGGACTGTCAAAAGAAAGTTTTCCGTTTGCGTGGAAATATAAATTCTTTTTCACGGCGTCTTTTGGAGGCCAACTATCATATGTCTTCCACGTATTGGTCCCGGTTTGAAAAGTTATCGCCTCTGCAAAATTGCCGTCACCTTTTCCTTTTAGATAATAGGCAAACCAGCGCGCCTGTATGTCTTTTCGGAATGTTTCGCTCGTTGCGGAATCAAAATTGATATTGCCCAACTTATTCCCGGCACCATAACCCCATCCGCCATGATTCCACGGACCAATTACCATATAGTTTTTATGGTGCGTGTCGTTCTTCTCCAATTTTTCATAAACCTTTTGGGGTCCGTAAAAATCTTCCTGGTCCCACCATCCGGCAACGTTCATAATGTAAACACGCGGGGTATCGAGACGGTAAGGCGTCGATTGCTTTTTCCAGAACTCATCATAATTCGGATGTTTTGTAAAGTCATTCCAGGAGGGGAGTTTATTAAAAAAATATTTTTTATTCACATTAGAAAGCGGGCCTAATTTTAGATACCATTCGTAGGTATCATAATTTTCGAAAGGAAAAAGTGAATCTGTTTTTGTCGCTTCTTCCATAAATGCATATTCAAAACCATAGCTTAAGCGAAATGCACCATTGTGATGAAAGTCATCACCCAAAAACATATCGGAAGGAGTTGCCTGTTCGGAAACAGCCACCAACGCGGGGTGGGGCTCGACAGCCCCCATCATGGTAGTCCAACCGTCGTAGGAAATCCCATTCATGCCCGCCTTTCCGTTGTTGTTTGGAATATTTTTTAGCAACCAATCGAACGAATCATAGGTATCGGTACTTTCGTCGATAGCTTTTGGATTTTTTTTATTTCGGGTAAATCGCTGCATTTCAAATTTTCCTTCAGAGAGATATCGTCCGCGTATATCCTGGTAAACAAAAATATAACCGTCTTCGGCCATGTCTTTTACATAAATATTTTTTTCGGGACTTGGGAAACGATCAGCACCATATGGTGTTCGAAGCATAAGAAAAGGAAATTTTTCCGATTGGTTTTTTGGGGTGAAGATGACAGTGTACAATTTGATTCCGTCACGCATGGTGATCATTGCTGTCTGGCGGTGGTACTTGTCATCATTTGTTTGCGAAAAGGTTTTCTGCACCACACAGCAGGAAAAGAACAATAAAAGGATTTTGGCAGAAGTTTGGCTCATGTTCGGAAAATTGAACACTTAAATTACTTAAAAAGAAGAAAAACTTATTGAGAACCTTCAAGATGGGGGAGGCTGATTCCCAGCCAGGCCATCATACCCATTCCGATCTCAATTGCCGATTCATCAATATTAAACGTCGGCGTATGCACGCCGGAAGTAATTCCCTTTTCTGTATTCATTACACCCAGGCGATAAAAACATCCGGGAATTAGATGGGTGTAATAACCAAAATCTTCAGCGCCCATGCGCATTTCAGTTTCTGAAACATTTTCTTTTCCCATAAAAATTTCCGCTTGCCGCATGGCGAGTGTATTGAGTTTTTCATTATTCAACACTACGGGATAACCAACATCAATAAGTATCTCAATTTCTGCACCCATGCTTTGTACCAAACCTATAGCCTGCTTCCGGATAAGTTCGTGGGCTTTAAAACGCCAATCTTCATCCATCGCTCGGAAGGTGCCCATCAATTTAACTTCGCTGGGAATCACATTTGTCGTATGACCGCCCTGGAAAGATGAAATGGACAATACAGAAGGAGAAAACGGATTACGATTGCGGCTGATTATTTGCTGCAACGCAACAACCAAATGCGATGCAACTAAAATTGTATCAACAGTCGTATGGGGCGCAGCTGCGTGCCCTCCTTTACCTCTAACAGTAATGAATAATTCATCTGCACTTGCCATTACAACGCCGCTGCGAAAACTCAGCTTACCAACAGGTAAACCAGGGTGAACGTGCAGCCCGAAAATTGCCTGTGGTTTTGGGTTTTCAAGAACACCTTCTTTTATTAATAAACTCGCGCCTCCGGGATTTCTCTCTTCGCCAGGTTGAAAAATTAATTTTATCGTTCCTTCAAATTCATTTTTTAATTCGTTAAGGATTTTTGATGAGCCCAATAAAACTGAAGTGTGTACGTCATGACCGCAAGCATGCATCATGCCTTCATTTTGTGATTTGTAAAAAATATCATTTTCCTCTTTGATCGGTAATGCATCCATGTCTGCTCTTAAAGCAATTATTCTTTTTGAGGGGTTTTTCCCTTTGATCAAACCTACAACGCCTGTCACCGCTTTTATTTCAAATGGAATTCCGAACTCTGTTAATTTTTGCTGAACAAATTTCGATGTTTCAAATTCCTTATAACTTAGTTCGGGATGAGCGTGCAGGTGATGACGCACTTCGATAAACTGTGGAGCATACTGTCCCGCAAGTTGTTTGATTTTTGCTTTCAATAATGAATTAGGCATGTGTTATCAGATATTTCATTACACGAATTAAAACTAATTACACGAATTTGAAAAAGCATTAAATCATTTATTGGCTCCATATCCTTTAATTCCTATATTCAGTCCGGCTTTACTTCAATCACATCGTGGATAATATAAACTCCGGTTGGATATAATTTGATGAGCTTATCGGAATATAATTGTGCCTCTTCCGGCGTTTTAAAATTGCCAAGTTTCAATTTATAATTTGGCGGCTGGTACATAATGTAGGGCTGCAGTTCCGGATATTGCTGATATATCTGGGCTTTCACATTAAACACTTTATTTCTGTCATTTGAAGTTATAACGAGTATGCGATAGCCAGGAACATTGCGGCGACTATCGCGTGTTGTTTCTTCATTGATCTGAATTTGCTTGTTTATCAACGAATCAACGCGAGGATCTTTGTGCACAACAACCGAATTTGCCTGCGCAAATAATTTGGTCGCGAATAAACAACAAATAGTGATCAATATTTTTTTCATCTGGTTTTATTTATAGTTTTCTTCTTCTTTAATTATAGAAACGCTTGCACTGCAGCCAATTCTGCTTGCGCCGGAATCTATTAATTTTCTGGCAAATTCATACGTTTTAATTCCGCCGGACGCTTTTATTCTTACCGAAGCGGGTAGAATTCTTTTCATTAACGTTACCGCCTCAATACTCGCGCCTTTTTCAGCATAACCGGTTGATGTCTTTAAGAAATCAACACCGGCAGTTCCATATAATGTGCAACATCGAAAAATTTCGTCATCGGTCAAAACCCCGCTTTCTATGATGACTTTAATGAGTTTTTGTTTGCCTTGAATGATCGGCAGCATCGTATTGATCTCATTTGCCAAATATTGCCAGTCGTTGTTTTTTATTGCACTGATATTGATAACAACGTCTAATTCATCCACACCGTCCACTATCGCCAAAATGATTTCAGCGATTTTTGCTTCGATGGCCGAGTATCCGAATGGGAAACCTATGACGGTCGCGACTTTGACCGGTGAATGCTGAGTTAGCTTTTTTGCTTCTTTTACAAAGACTGGAGGAATACATACTGCGGCAAAATGGTATTGGATTGCCTCGTGGGAAACCCTGCTAATATCTGCAAGAGTTGCCGTCGGCTTCAGCGAGGTGTGATCAATGTATGAACAGATATTCATCAAAACTTTTTGCCGTTAATAAAATTATATCATCGAAATTAGTTCATTTACTTAAATTCGAAATCCATTTCCAATACTAAACCAAAACATATGAGAATGTTCCGACAGAGGCCTTTGGGTAAATTATTGCTTTTCTTTTTTTTCGTTTTGTTATCCTATTCTTTTGCAATTGCACAAACAACGTTTCCTGCAAATGATGTTGCTGATCCGCGTAACAATGTTTTTGCTTTTACAAACGCCACGATTGTAAAAGATGGAAACACAACCTTAACCAATGCAACATTGGTAATTCGGGAAGGAAAAATAATTTTTGCGGGCAATAACGGACAGGTGCCGAAAAATGCAGTTATCATTGATTGCAGGGGTAAATATATTTACCCTTCTTTCATTGACATGTACAGCGATTATGGAATTCCCGTTGCTGAACGCTCCCGCACCGGATTTGATTTTCGCGCGCCAACACAAATGAATTCGAATACAAAAGGAGCGTACAATTGGAATCAGGCGATCAAGCCGGAAACAGATGCTTCGAAAATTTTTGCCGTTG
>DATGFZ010000588.1:0-8793 GCA_035308805.1 Puia sp.
TTATTTCCCTTTTTTGTTTTGGAATTAACGAATCCAAAGCGCAAACATTCGAAGTAGAACAACTGATCCTGGACTATCAAAAACTCACTGAATTAAAAAATATCTTAAGCGAACTGAAAACCGGTTATCAAATCCTGAGCAGGGGCTATGAAATCATCCGAAGTATTTCAGAAGGCAATTTCAATCTGCACAACGCATTCTTAAGTGCCCTGCTTGCGATAAATCCGGTGGTAAAAAATTATAAGAAAGTGCAGGATATCCTTCAGTACCAGGCAAGCATTGTATCAGAATATAAATCCGCATTCTCCAGGTTTAAACAAGACAGGCATTTTACGCCTGACGAATTGGGATACCTGGGAACCGTGTATGGAAACCTTTTCAACCTGAGTTTGCAGGATGTCATCAACCTGACGAATGTACTTACGGCAAATAGCCTGCGCATGAGTGACGATGAAAGGCTCCATGCGATAGATGGCATTTATGAGGAGTCAAAAAACCGGTTGATGTTTTTAAGAAGTTTTAATAATTCAACTACGCTGCTCGCCATTGACCGGGCAACAGAACAAAATGATGCAGCCGGAGCGCTGCAATTGTACGGTCTGGAGTAGTCGGCAATAAAATGTGTGTATGAAAAGGTGGTGTGTGCATTATATAACGGTGATCAGTATATTTTTTTTCCTACCGGACATGCTCTTTGCCCAGTCGGGCATCGCCAGCGACCTGAAAGGACTTCAATCGGTACTGGATAATATTTACAACCAGATGTTGCCGCTCTGTTCCAGTCTTATTGGAGTCGGAAGGGGGCTCGCCGGATTTGCAGCCACCTGGTATATTGCTTTCCGTGTCTGGCGTCATATCGCCAACGCGGAACCCATAGATTTTTATCCGCTGTTTCGTCCCTTCGTCATTGGATTTTGCGTGCTGATTTTTCCTTCGGTGATTTCGTTAATGAATGGTGTATTGCAACCCACGGTTACCGCAACAAATGGAATGGTGACGGATTCGGATGCAGCCATCGCCCAGCTGCTTAAACAAAAACAACAGGCGGTTCAGAATTCTGATTTTTATAAAATGTATGTTGGTCCAGACGGTAATGGGGACCGCGAAAAATGGTATCAGTATACGCATCCTGATGATCCCACCGGAGCCAATGAAGGCATGTTTGAAAGCATCGGCAACGATGTCAAATTTGCCATGGCAAAAATGAGTTACAATTTTCGAAATGCGATCAAAGAATGGATGAGTGAAGTGTTGCAGGTCATGTATGAAGCAGCTGCTTTATGCATCAATACGATTCGAACTTTTTATTTAATTGTGCTGGCGATCCTGGGCCCCATTGTTTTTGGCATTTCTGTTTTCGATGGACTGCATCATGCTTTGCGGGCATGGATCGCTCGCTACATCAATATTTTTCTCTGGCTCCCCGTCGCCAATATTTTTGGCAGCATCATCGGAAAGGTTCAGCAGAATATGATCCAGCTTGACATCAACCAGGTCCAGGCCAATGGTGATACTTTTTTTAGCTCAACCGACACCGCCTATTTAATTTTTCTGATCATCGGCATCATCGGCTATTTCACGGTGCCCAGTGTAGCCAATTATATCATCCAGGCAGGCGGCGGGAACACATTACTCTATAAATCGAACAATGTTTTTAGTTCAGCAGCCAGTTCAACACTATCGGCGACTACATCGATCGTAAAAGAAGGTGTTTCCGGCTTCGGAAAAACGGGAAGCAACAGCGAATCATCGCCTAGTGGTCATTTTGGAAAATTCGAAAGCGAATCCGCAGATGGTTCAAAAAGATCAGGCGGCTTTATGGCAAACAAATTAGGAGGACAAAGCGACAAGCGTTAACATATTTTGATAAACATGTTCATTCAGACAAAAAATATCAACACGGCTTTCCGGCACATCAAAACCTTTTCGATCGTGCTCACGATCTGCACCCTTTGTATTTGCGTTTTTGCACTCTATGAAAATCACCGGGTGATCACCGAAGCGCAGCAGCGCATTTTTATTCTGGCCAATGGCAAAGCGCTCGAAGCTTATGGAGCAGACCGGAAGGATAATATTACCGTGGAAGCCAGGGATCATATCTCCATGTTCCATCATTATTTTTTTTCCCTCGATCCTGATGAAAAAATAATCACGGCAAATATTACCCGGGCGCTCTACCTCGCGGACGGGTCAGCAAAAAAACAATATGACAATTTAAAAGAAAGCGGTTATTACACCAACCTGATCAGCGGAAATATTTCTCAGCAAATCATAATAGACAGTGTAACGGTGGATATTAATTCGTACCCATTTTATTTCCGCTGCATTGCGAGAGAAAAGCTCATCCGCACGACATCTGTTGTTACGCGGAGTTTAATCTCGGAAGGTTACTTACGCAATATCGAGCGTTCGGATAATAATTCGCATGGATTTTTGATTGAGCGTTGGGAGATCATCGAAAACAAAGACCTGAAAACTGAAAATCGTAACTAGTTATGAAAAGTATTTATCTGGAAAAAATATCGCAGCAAGTTAATGAGTATAAGCGGCTGCTTGGTCAAAAATTGAATGAGCGGTTCAAACATTATTCAGACCGCAAAAAGAAAATCATGGTCATTGGTTTTTGCATCCTCTTTGGATCATGTAGTATTTGCATCATCGTCAATGCCTTTTATGAGAAATCGTTATCAAGATCCATCCCTTCATTAAACCGGGTCAGTATTCCTTATCATATCGGGAAAAACTTCCATCAGCCCGGAGCAATCATTGATGAAACCACTTACTTACGCGTAGAACAGTTTAAGCGATATCTCGACAGTCTCCACCTGCATAATCCCGGAAGGTATACCGAGATCATGAATACGCGTCCGCACCTGATGGACAGCATCCTTGCTTTTGAAAAAATCTATTTACTCCAATTAAAAAAATAATTATGGAAACAAAAAAACACGCGCCGACATTTTTGAAACAGAGAAAGTTCTTAACGGTAGTCCCATTACTGACTATGCCCTTCCTCGTTATTTTCTTTATTGCCCTCGGGGGAGGAAAAGGAACAGTCTCTTCCGCAACCGGAATGCCGCAAAAGGGTTTCAACACCATGCTTCCTGACGCGCATTTTAAAAAAGAAAAGGACAAAGACAAGCTCGGTATTTATGAAGAGACGGCTAAAGACTCGGCAAAACTTGTTCAGCAAATCAAAGATGATCCGTACTATAAACTGGAAATCGAAAATGCGGATACTCTTAAAAACAGCAGCGGGGCATTGCAAAATATTTTGCAGCACAGTGCTTTTGTTCATCAGCAACCCGGGTTTTCCAAACTCCAAACGTCTATAACAAAGGGCGCCACAGACTCCAATGAACAACGGGTCATTCAAAAGTTGGAACAATTAAAAGTAGCGTTAAGCAAGGCTGATACGCGTTCATCCGAAATCCATTCAAATTATTCAACCAGTTCTTCTTTAAATCCCGAAGCGACCAGGTTACAAATGATGACGGACGCGATCAATGCAAAGAATAATGAACCCGATCCCGAAGTAAACCAGCTGAGCGGGATGCTTGATAAGATCATGATGATCCAACATCCGGAAAGTCTGCAGGACAGCATGCGGAAATTGTCTGAAAGAAATAAGGCGCAAACCTTCCCGGTCAAAATCGTATCCTCCGAAGACAATATAACGGTCATGGATACATCAATAAAATATACCGGCAATTCCTTTTACGGACTAAACGGGGAACCAAAAAATGAAAACAACAAACAAAATGCTATCGAGGCGGAGATCCCTGAATCACAAACACTGGTCAGCGGAGCCACGGTAAAACTGCAATTACTCAATGACATCTTTGTGAATGGCATTAATATTCCAAAAAATGAATTCGTTTACGGGGTCGTGTCTTTAAGCAATGAGCGCTTAAAAATCAGCATTAATTCTCTACGTTTTCAGCATAATATCTTACCCGTTTCACTTGCTGTATACGACGCGGATGGCATGGAAGGCATTTATATTCCTGGCAGCATTAACCGCGATGTGAGCAAACAATCTGCGGATGATGCGATCAGCACGATCGGTCTCGGCACCATTGATCAATCAGTGGGCAGCCAGGCAGCTGTTGCCGGGCTCCAGGCAGCAAAATCTTTAGCTGATAAAAAAATAAAATTGATCCGCGTTTTAGTTAAGGCAGGATACCAGGTTCTCCTGCGTGACAGCAATCAAAAATAATTATCAAATTTAAAATCATCGTGTATGAAATGGTCCTGTGTGCTCTGTTTAATGATTTTTTCTTTTCCCTGTTTTTCTCAAACGCCCATCGAGTCTTTACCGATACAGGTCAGTTTTTATAAAACTACAAATATTGTATTTCCTGAAGCTATAAAAAGTGTGGACAGGGGGAGTGGTGAGGTGATTGCGCAAAAAGCAAAGGGCATCGAAAATATTTTGCAGCTCAAAGCGGCGAGACAACATTTTATCAATACCAATCTTTCGGTGATCACCGCTGATGGAAAATTGTATTCCTTTATGCTCAGTTATGCCGGGGATCCCGCTGTGCTCAATATTAGTCTTGCCAAAGATTCCTCCTATCTTTTCCGGGACGAGCAGCAGGTTCTGGGGGAAAAATATTTTCTTTACAGTCACCAGGCCGGTGAGGGCGCTGAACTTATATTAAGAAGCATTTACATCAAAGACCAATTGATTTGGTTCACGCTGGAATGCAGAAATTATTCCTTTCTGGATTATCACCCGGAATATTTCCATTTTTTTATTGAAGATAAAAGAAAAGCCGCCCGCACTGCCATCCAGGAAACGGCGCTCTCCCCGGTTTACCCTGAATCAATACTCCAGGCGGTACCCGGTAAAAAGACAAAAAAGTTCACCCTCGCCTTTGCTCCTTTTAGTTTTTCAACAGATAAAAAAATGACATTAGCCATGAGTGAAAAAAACGGAGGACGTCCTCTCACCCTGTCCATTAGTGCCCACACATTTTTAAAAGCAAAAAGAATCCTATGAATGTAAGGACGCCATACAAGGGTATATTTTATCATTTATAAATACAATTATCATGAACGAAAAAAATCTGGAGTTCCTCTCCAAACAATTGCAGCAATCAGGATTTGGTGAAGAGATCAGCAATGAGCTCAAAGAAAAAATCGAAAAACAAATTCCTGAATTTACGCTCCTTCATCAGTCAGAAATTGGAAATGATCGTCTTATGGCTGAACTTCATTTCAGGAAGTCTGCCGAAAGCGATATGTATTTCTTTAACCGGGTGGACATGAGCATAAAAAATGAGAATCAGTCGGAGTCACTCAAACAAAGTTTTTATGCAAACAATAACATCACACCCAACCAGGGGTATAACCTCATCCAGGGGCGGGCAGTATACAAAGAGATGACCGGCAAAGAAGGAAATAAATACAATGCATGGATCCAGCTCGATTTCAAAGAAACGGATCAGTATGGCAATTTCAAGCTCAAGCAATTCCACGACAATTATGGTTTTGATCTTAAGGCGACGCTGGAAAAATACCAGGTGAAAGAATTGCCATCTTCTGAAAATTCAATCTCGCTAATCGAATCATTGCAACGCGGAAACCGTGAAGCCGTGAGCATTACCAAGGACGGCAATGAACAAAAATTATACATTGAAGCCTCGCCCCGTTTTAAATCACTCAATCTTTATGATGGCGATATGAAAAGAGTGAACATGAAAAATCTCAAGGAGAAGCATGCAGAAAGTCAAACACAGGGTCAGTCAAAAAAGCAATCGGCAAAGCAAACCTCCGGTGACTCGGATGATGGAACGAGCAAGGGGCAGAAAAGAAAGCAGCGACAACGCCAGACGCTTTCCTGATTCCCAAACATCAATTTTCCAATTAGATGCAGCAGGTATTTATTTTTTTTGAGTTTATAAAAAATGATCAGCGGATCAGCACAGCTCATATCAGCCTCTACGTTGCGTTATGTTATTGCGCTTCGTCCCAGGAAAATAAAAATCCGGTTATGATTGTCAGAAAAAACCTGATGCGGCTCTCGAAAATATCCGGTAGATCTACTTATCAAAAATGCATGCAGGAACTCAGGGAATACGGTTATATCCGTTACGAACCCTCTTTCAATCATTGTTCAGGACAGCTGATCTATCTGTAATGCGTAACCAAAATAATAATTGTCATCTAAAAAAATAAAGCCCTTAACGGGGCTTTATTATAACTAAATAATTAATTTATGTCAGTCGAAGTGATCACCAAAGAAGACCTGGAAGTTTTCCGCGTTCGTTTGCTTGCAGATATTAAAAAAGCCTTACAGCCTATGAACGCACCCAAAAAAGAATGGCTGAGATCCAAAGATGTTCGTAAGCTTTTAAACATTTCACCCAACACGCTGCAAACCTTGCGTATTTCACGCAGACTCCAGCCGACAAGGATCGGAGGAATATTATTTTATCGCCTTGACGAAATTGAGAAGATGATGGATGGCGGTAAGAAAGAAATAGATGCTGTGTAAGTCAGGTGTCCAGGGAGATGAATAGCGGGGAATTACTGAAACAATTTTTAATACATACAATGGATGACAAGCGTATCACCTTGTGGCATATCTGCGTATATGCAGCACTTGTTTATTATTGGGAAAAGCGCGGGTCCCAAAACCCTTTTTGCATCAATCGCCGTGAAATAATGAAGTTGTCCCATATACATTCGCTTCCTACCTATCACAAATACATCAATGAAATGGTTGAGTTTGGGTTTGTCATTTATCTCCCAAGTTATAATCCTTTTGTAGGAAGTCTGATCTGGTTAGACACCGATAAAATTTGAAATGAATTGTTTCAGCTCTCATAAAAAATCTGAACAGCTTTGCAGGAAATGAAGCGAGAGAGGGAATAGAACCCTCGATTCCGGGTACGTTATTGGTCGTTTTCATTGGTCAAGCTACACCGGGTAATGCTTTTAATGCTTAAACGCCTTTACTTAGGCGAATTGTTCTTATTACTTTAATTGAGTTATCGATAAAATTCAACCCAATTGAATCTAACTTTTTTGTCGTTAGTTCAAATTCGAACCGAATCTCATTACTTTTGATTGTTGTTATAGCAAGTACCCTCATCGAATGAATTGTATCATCTTTCTTAATTGCAATAATGGTAAAATATCTATCATTGATTTTTTCTATTGTATCATATGCAATTGATGGATTCTGAAAATCAAACATTATTTCAGATTTGATCACGTTATGTCTTTGTATATCTCTTGAAGTATCTCCTTCGTGAAAAGGGAAAAATAATTTATGACTTATTGTAAATTCTTCTGTTGAATCTTTTTTTATTTTTGAATTAAACCATCCCGATTCGCGGTTTATTGGAAGTCTCTTTGGCTGGAAACGATATTTCTCCTCGTCACAAGATTTACCGCAATCTGAATATTGCACCCAAGAAAAATTTGTGTCATATCTTAGTGGCATTGATAATGTGATTGTCCCTAGACTATCTATCAATTTTACTACGGCATTTGTTGAATTTTCCGGGCGTTGCTGACTTATTTTTGTATCAGAAAAGTTATTGCACGCAGGAAATATTAACACAATTAAAAATATCTTTTTGTTTATCATATTACTCAGTTGGAAGTTTCGCTTTAGGATTATTATTTCCGAATCTATGAATGTATGCGTTCTTTATTGATAAGGTATGCGTCAAATTATTGTTAGATGGCTGTTGATTTATCGGAGAAGAGATATAATTTTGCAAAGGAGCCCCAATACTATTCCCGTCACTCATGACATTGGGTGAATTAGGTACTGAGATCCCCCGCTCATAATCTCCATTTTCATTGTATCCATTTTCTTCACCGGCATGTTGCAAATTAGCATTATGACCGGCACCATGATTTACAAGAAACGCAGCAGCATCTTCAAAAGTGGCTTTCACATGTTTTGCAAAATCTGCCGCAGCGTCAGTGCTTAGGGCAATAATGTTGCCGTCATTTTGATCTTGACTTCCTCTTGGATTTTGACTTATCTCAGCTTTCGTCCCCTCATCTGTACCAACTGTTCCAAAATCCGCATTTTTAAGCTGTTTTGCAAAACCCGAATTATATGTAGCAACTGATTTTTCAACATTTTCCCTTTTACCGATGACAGCTACTGCATCAGTTTTATCTAACTTAGAATACGATTTAGAGTCAAAGTGCCCCTTAAATAATTTCACTTGAGTCTTTAAGCCCATTGTTGCAAAGTTAGCCGTTGCTTGTTTCGCTATCGCTCTAAGTTGCTTTTTAGTTACACTATTATCAGCACCATAGAGATAAATTATATCATCCATTCCATTTGGATCAACAAATATTACAGGGTTGTCAAACGCATAAACAAATGGAGATTTACCTTGATATTTTTCGGCGTGTGGATCAATATTATGCCAAATTCCAAGTTGTGGATCTTGCATTCTTGCTCCATAATCATATTCTTCCAAACTTGTTCCATCACTAAATTCATTGCTTTGCAGTTCTTTCCCGTTGTACTTACATTTATTTTGTGAATAATTTGTCTTGAAAGCTTGATCACTAATTCCGCTCATTGTCAGCCCATAAGGATAGTAATGTGTTTCTTCTAATAGTGGTCCTCTGTGATGCTGTATTGTTAAATTGTCAAAAAACACGTCTTGCGGGCTTTCATTGCTCACGTAAATATAAAGATACCCATTTTTAGGAATTGTGGTAGGCAGATTGGCAACTAAAGTCTGCTTGGTTTGCCCTCCGGTAATGACAGGAATTTGTGTAACTCCTCCTTGCACATAATTGAATCTA
>DATGFZ010000589.1:0-10257 GCA_035308805.1 Puia sp.
GGCTGGTTAAAGAACAAAAAGAATAAGCATGTATGTGTAAAAGCCAGTGGGAGCATTTACCAACGGATATGGGTCAAAAAAAAATCATACCAATCATTTTGCTGCTGGCATTTTTTTCAGAAAAAATAATTGCCCAGGTGAAAATGGGTATTGTCGCAGGTCCTCTTTTTACAAGCAATACCTTAAATAACGCGCAGTCAGGTGTGATCAATCCGGCCATACCCTGCTTTTGTGGAATCAAAAAAGAACAAACCAAACCTGTCTTTTTATACTCGGCAGGTTTTGGCATTGATTATTCTTTTTCGGAGGAATTCTCTATTTCGGCAAAAACATTATTTGCCTTAAAGGGATGGAATGAAAATGTGCACTACGCTGATTTCAATTCCGGGAGTTCCGCAGTCCGCTACGATGCAAAGGACAGCTACCGCTTCAGTTATTTTGAAGCGCCGGTCTATTTTGTTTTTTCTTCTTCACTGGGGAGCAAGGGTGCAGTATTTCATGCCGGCATTGGCGGCTATGCTGATGTTGCGCTGCAGGGGAAATACGCATTTCATTTGCTGAACGCACAGAACCTTGTTGAGCATTCCGGAGCATTGACCCATAATGCATCCGAAGATGGCCTGCCTCTGTTAAAAGATTCTTCCAATTTAATTGCCGTCAATAATTTACAAAGAAAAGTTACACCCTATGGTGCAAATGCTTTGGATGTAGGTCTAAGTGTTTTGTTGGGAATTGAAAATGAAAATGGTTTTCATTATGATCTTTCTTTTTTTAACGGGTTAAAAAATATATTGACCACAGGATTTTATCCCTACCCAAGAACAAACAGGTCCATGGGCATTTCGATCAGTGCCGGGTATTATTTCAACAAAAAATAAAATGAATTGATCAATTACTTTTTTTACAGAATACGGGCGTTGATGGGTCCCATGATTTTTTTTATCATTGCCGTCGGGTTTTCCAACAGGGCCGTTTCACAAAACCTGCAATTCGGGATAACGGGGGGAGCAGGCATCAGCGGGATCACAAAAACAAACAATATCGGCGTGGCATTCGAGCAGAGAAACGCAGTGCTTGATTATTTTGCCGGCGTGACATCCAACATAAAAATCAATAATGATTTTGCTTTCAGACCCGAACTGTATTTTGAAAAAAAAGGGTGGACCAATACCTACAACAATTTAATAATCAACCTTACCGCGAACGCTCCTTATTTTTCCATACAGGATAGCATACTGCATGCAGACAAGGTCAGCATGAACTATATAAAACTGCCTTTGAATATATCATTCTCTCTACCGCAGATTGCAGATGGGAAAATAGATGTGGAAGCCGGTCCGTATATCGCGTATGCCATCTCCGGAAATTATCATTCCTTTTACGGCAATAGCAATACAAGCGTGTATAATTTTACCGGGAATATTCGCAATGACAACAGTGCACTGACCGGAGTCAGATTCAACCGGTTTGATTATGGGCTCGATTTTAAAATGGGTTATGAGTTAAGCCTTGGGATATTGATACAAGCCCGATACGAGTTGGGATTACGTGATGCGGTCACCAATGAATTAATCTCGGGTCCGTCGGCAACAAAATTCAGATCGGCCGTTATCGGGTTATCCTATCTGTTCAGCAAAAAATAAATCAGGTACCTGTCAGAACTTGCGGACAGGTCGTACCAGCCCAAAAGAGCTGCAGCAGTTTTCGGGATTGCAGCAGGCGCATGTATAGGAGATGACTCCGGCACTATTATTTTTAAAAACAAAATAGGCGACTCCGGAATCTGAAATATTGGGTGAAACGATGGTGGAGGTCCAGTAGATGGCAGTATCATTTATACCCCCCAGTAAATTTTGCATTCTGCACAACTCCCTTGCGGCGCCCGATGAAGGCATAAACCAATCATCATATCCGTTGAGGGTAACTTTGTGACACAGGTCTGAAGCATCGGTACCATAGTCATAAAAACGATCTATCAGGTTACAATTTGCGTCCCCGCTCATGATGCTGGTATCTGTAACCAGCGGAGATACCCAGACGCCCGGATTGATTTTTTTAAAAGGATAAGAAATATCCGTGCTGTCATCGGGATCCGGGGTTCCCCAGGGGCCATATCCGGCAACAGCCAGATCAAACATGGCTGCTATCAATCCATGCTGCCCGCCTGAATCAACATAAAATACAATGCCTCCGCCAAAACGATCGCCAACATGGTGCTGGGTCGAAGACTTATTGCAGGAACAGCAAATAATAAAACCCAACCAGATTGGTGATAATCTTTTAAGCATGCGTTTTTGCTGAATGAATGTTTCCATTAAAATCTAATTATGAATCTTCCTGGACAATTCTCCCGATGCGGTATTTAAAATAAGGATGCCATTTTCATTGATGATCGCCGATCCATAACTAGGGTGCGTGCTTTCTTTAACCGTCGCCACAATGGAATATACGCCCTGGTTATACCCGGCAACGACACCAGTATCTGTTTTAAAATATCCAGACGATCGGGGTACGATAAAAGATCTTCCATAGACTGTCTGCTGACCGGAATTTGCAGCGCAGGTCCCGAAACCCGGATCATTGAGGTCAATGGAAATATCTTTCAATAATAAATGGAATTTTCCAAGTAGGACACTGTCAAATATACTGCCGTCACGGTTAACATAAGAAGTGAGAAAAGATATATCAAACTCAACACTCATTTTCTTTGAGCTGCCGACAGACACTTTTGGTTTGACATATTTTAGTCGAAAATTTTTAAGCTTCAATTGAAAAACCGAATTGTTTAAAATTTCCATGGTTTTTGTGGTGTCCAATTCAAAGCCAGCGATAAAAGCCGTGTCGGGTTTATCCGTTCCATTGTCAATGGTCCTTATCAGGTCAAAACCCGTAAACTGCATGCCGGCCGGATCGAAAACTCCCGCAAGCGAGGGTTGATCATAAAAATATAAATCTGTTTTGGTAAATTGAGACACCGAAGTGTACTTGCTCTGTTCATTGGCAATAATGGTTTTGATGGCGCTTGTTGCTTCGTTGATCACATTAATCGCAATCGGAGCAAATAATCCTCGTTGTTTTGTCCTGTCCATCCTTTCCTGAAGGGTTGGCATCGAAGCCGGAGGCAGCTCTGCCAGTTTCCTCATTAAGAATTCATTGCTCCTCCTGTTGATCTCCAGCTCCTGATTTTCCTTTTGTTTCGGATAATAATATTTCTTGTCGGCAAGACAACCACCCAGCAGGGCAGTACAAAAGAAAAATAATATACCGTTGTGAAAATAGGTTATCATGAACACTTTTTTTGATTGATTCGCATGATCAGGCGCATGAAACCAGGTTTTAATTTTGCGCCTGATCTTTTTGCCTTGGTTTGATCAGGAATATGAAATCAGCAGTTGTTGCATCTGCATCGCTGTTTCCGGATGTGGATGCGCCCCGGGATAAACCATAGGAACTGCCGATTAATTTTTCCATCGTTGTCATCATGCCGCCTCTTGACCCGCCTTTTGTGGTTGATATATTTTCCAGATTTATTTCTTTTTCAGATGCGATGATCTTAAAGACTTCGGTACCATAGGGCGGAGACACATTAATAAAATCTTCCCGGGGCAAAAAATATTCCGCACCTGCCAATATTTTCAGGTCATGCGCATAAATCGGATAGGGCAGCCGGCTATTGGGCAAGACCGGGTTGATCACTCCGTCCGGCTGCATATCCAGTATATTAACATAGGCGTCCCTTGTTCCTGTGTTTTTTATTTTCAAGGTTAACCTTTCTGATTCGTAGGCCACAAAAACATTATTTCTTATGCTTTTTTTCATTTCCACGGTGTCTGGTTTTCCGTTGACAAGAGGAACCAATTCGATTTCCACGGCAACACCATTGACCTGGCTATGAAGTGTTTGCAAAAATTTATACCTGGCATAGGATTCCAGTTTATCTATGACCATCAGGGAGTCATCGACCATATTCTTTACGGCAGAAAATAAATATCCATTGGCGGTCTTTAATGAATCTGCATTTCTTCCTCTCACCAAGATCATTTCAGGGTTGTCAGTAAAATGTACAAACGATAATCCGCTCAGGTATTTTTTTATCGTGGCGATATCCTTCGGTGAAAAAGCGTCATCGGGATTCTTGGATCTGGATTGAACAATTTTCAGACCAATGGGATTGATGTGATAACTGCGTGCGGTAATGAAAGCCCAACCCTCGGCGGGAGTTTTGATGGACAGGCTATTGTTCAATATGGCCGAAGACGAAAAATTTGCTGACTTATAAATCTTCCCCCTGGCCAACGCAACGGTCTTAGCCGTGTCTGAGGTGCCCGCAGGATAGATCGCAATGTCAGCTCCCTCACTAAGCCCCGCCAATTCGCCAGCTTTAATGATCACCTGATTGGTCGATTTGTCTATCGAAGCGATTTCTACATAAGGCATCTGGTATTTGAATTCCTTTCCGAAAATTACGCGGTCATTTCCGTTGCCTTCCAGCAGCGGATGCTGGTCAGGAACTTTTACATTCATGATAGCCTGAATGTTGGCAAACAATGCCCGATACGTTGGGTAGGTTGAGCCCAGGCGCAGGTTCTCAAAGGATTTGGCAATCGCATAAGTCAGCGACCCGACGGGCGTATTTGTTGTTTCATCCATCGTTTCGTAATCCGGCTCATTGGGCATTGTCGCAGAAAAAACTTCATAGGAAGCCATTTTCTTTTCGTCATCATTTGAAATAATTTCTTCCTTATAAAGAAAAGAAGAATCGGATTGATTATGCTTTCTGGGGTTAAACGTTGCGGAAACAAAGGGAATCTCTCCCCCGCGTTTTACGGAAACCCCCCGCGTTCCACCGCCGGAATAACAATTATCCATAAATACAATGACATCACCCGAACCTCCCAGTTTGATCCGCAGCCTTTTTAAATATCCTCCCAGTACATGCCCTCTTAAATACTCCGCCTGATCCTTTTGATAATTTTTGGATTTAAGCGGTGAAATGGCGTTGTAGGTGACCACGCATTCGTCAAGCCCATCTATTTTATTGTTGTTATCTGCCTCTACGCGCTCGCCGTGACTGGAAAAATGAATGACGACGATGTCTCCGGAATTTACTTTTTTTATCAATTCCTCAAATGCGTTTTCAATGCCGCTGATGGTGGCATTTTTATCGGCAACAATATTGATATTGCCCGGTAAAAATCCCTGGTTCTGCAATATGTTTTGAATGTATGAAACATCCTGTAAACTTGAAATTTTGGGCCAGCCGCCCGCTTCAGGATAATCTCCAATGGCAAAAATGAGCGCGTACCTGCTGACCGTTGCCGGCTGTGTGAAACCGGGTATACAGCAAACCAGAAAAATGATAACGCTGATGGTTTTTTTAGAAAATAAAGATTCAAAAATCTTTTTACGCAGAGGATATGCTATACCGTTAGATGCCCTTGCCGGCATATCATTATTTTCCATGATAAATAAAATTTTAAACGGGGTGTCTTATTGGTGACCACCGAAAACTTTTGAAGTTAATTTATTTTTTTTTTACCAAAGCATAATTAAATATCGTATCTTTTGGGTATCAACATACTCCTTTTTAACTATTGGCCGGTGCACCTCCGTTTTTTTACCTTGTCCCTGTAATAACTGAATAAATAAATTGAATGGATAGTTGTTTAACGACGAATATAAACCCAAACCATGCCTGTCATTTCGTGTTTTATTAAGCGTGCATTCCTGCTTTCTTTTTTTTTGTCTGCATATTTTTTCATGACCGCGCAAACAACGGCCACGGCTAAAGGTGCCACAGTCACTTCCGTCAAATCTGCCGATTCAACGGGTGACGTGTATGCGATCATTACCGGCATATCAACCTATCCGGGCATCAATCCATTGAGGTATGCAGATAAGGACGCGATTCTTTTCCGTGAATTTTTAAAAACGCCCAGCGGGGGGAACGTTAAATCCGAAAATATTTTATCGCTCATAAACGACAGTGCAAAAGCTGCGGATTTTAATGTGAGGGCCTATAGCTGGTTGCAAAGAAAGAATTTGAAAAAAAATGATCGTCTCTATATTTATTTTAGCGGACATGGAGATGCCATGAACGACGACCTTTATTTTTTACTCCCTTACGACTGCGAGCCAAACAAAGACGATCACAATTACCTCGGCACCGGAAACATCAATATGCACACCGTAAAATCTTTATTCATCAAACCACAGGTGCTCAAAGGGGTGAATGTCATTTTGATTGTGGATGCCTGCAGAACAAACGAACTTCCGGGTGGCACAGCCGGTCAGCAAAGTTTCGCTAGTAGCCTGATCGAAGAACAAAAAATGGGCGAGATCATGTTTCTTTCCACCGGCGCAGGACAGGTATCCATTGAAAGCCCGACCATTGGGAACGGACACGGACTTTTTACCTATTTTCTCATCGATGGACTCGCGGGAGCGGCCGACAAAGATTCTTCAAATGGCGACAACGACGGGAAAGTGTCGCTGGCAGAAATCAGCGCATATGTGAAGACACAGGTAAGAAAAAAAGCAAGAACAGATTTTAATACCACCCAGATACCCTATTACTGCTGCGCTGAAAAAGACCTGAGTACGATTTCAAACGTAGATCCCCCCACGTACACGGCCTGGGAAAATTCAAAAAAAGCACAGCAAATGAGTGGGGATCAAAATTTATTCGCGCTCAATACACCCACGCAGGGACACAAGGGCATCGTCCGGACAGATGACGTGGATACGGCGCAAATACGTATTTATAATGAAATGATGAGGGCGATGGATGCTGAAAATCTTATTGGAGCGGCTTCGGCAGAGACCTATTATGACATGATGGAAAAAAATTGGCCGGCCTCCGGGATGACCGAAGATGCAAAATTTGCGCTCGCTGCAAAATACATCAACTTTTGTCAGCAGAAAATAAACCTGTTTCTCAGCGGAAAAGGTCTTATACACATCATCTACATGGAAAAAGAGATCACCAAAGAAAAAAACGAGAACAGCAACGCGGTGGTCCCCGAAACAGGTGAAGAAATAAAAAAACTCAAAACACTCGTCACTACCGGTTTTGATGTTGCCGAAAGGATGATGGAAAAAGCAGTGGAGATGCTAAAAAATCAACCGGAGCTGCTCGAGCCCTTGATTCCTAAACTCGACTTTTTAAAAACAATGTCGGCTTATGCTGATAAAAAAACAAAACTGACGGATGTCCTTCAGTATTGCCGCAAAGCCATTGCGAGCGATCCGAGGTCTGCTTGCGGATATCAGCTGATGGGATGGATTTACCAGGATTTGCAAAATGACTCCTGTGCCTATTATTTCACGACCGCAGCAACCATGGCGCCAAAATGGGCCTACCCGATGAATGGTCTTGGCAATTTTTATGTATCGAGGAATAACAAAAAGGAAGCCATGAAGTTTTTTTTAAAAGCGATTGAACTGGACAGCCTCTTTGCCAATGCCTACAGAAATATCGGCATGAATTATTACAATCAGAAAATCTATGATTCCGCAAAATATTATTTCTTAAAGGCGCTAAAAATAAATCCATGCGACTCGTATGCCAATGAGAATATGGGAAGCGCGAACGAAGATTATATTTCACCGCAATTTGGGAGCAGCTATACCGACAGTGTTTTCTTCAAAATATCCAGGCGGTTTTTTTTAAAATCCATAGCCTGTGACAGCAGTTTCGCCTCTGGTTATCAAAAGCTTTCTGCGCTGTATTCAATAGCAAAAAATGAAGACAGCGCTCTGGCCGTTTTACAAAGTTGTGTTGCCCTGAATCCTAAGAATGCGGAAGCATTCAGAAACCTGGGCACCTACTGCCTGAACAAACGAAAGGATACGGTGCAGGCAGCCATTGATTATCAAAAAGCCATCGCCCTGGATCCTTCAGGCGGCGATAATTATTATTCGCTTGCCAGGCTTTACCGCAAACAAAATAATAAAGAAAAGGCGATCGCTGTCCTGATGGGCGCACTCGATAAGATCGGCAACAACAAAGATTTATTCAATGAGATCGGAAACGCATATTTCGAGGCGCCATCGGATTTTGAGAAAGCCATCTTCTATTATCACCTGGCACTGTCCACCGATTCCACCTGTGCCTATATTTATTTTAACCTCGGAAAATTATATGCAATCAAAGATGCGGCAAAGGACAGCTCCATCTTTTATTATTCGAAGGCTGTTCTTTACGACCCGGACCGTTTTTATAAAATAAATCACAACATCGCGGATTTTTATTACGACAATAAAAACTTCAGTGTCGCAGAACCGTTTTATCAGCAGGCGCTGAGAAGACCATCATTTACCCAAAACAGGGATGCAGAAAGACTGATTACCATTTTGATCAGTGAAGGACTGGTCACTGAGGCAGAAAACATTTTAAAAAAATACGTGAACCCGGGATCAGACCAGGAACTGTACACAAAACTTTCCACCATGATCAGCGAGACACCCGCAAAAAAATAAATGGGCATCAGGATTCCGGAATCGCCCGTCCATACGCTGAGGCGTTCTGGGATACTTTACACTCACTTCATGGAGTATGTATTTTTCAGATGACCAAAATCATACTTTTGTTCGGGCTCTAAACCCTCTCCCTTAGTTATTTTAAAGATCATGAAATACATTTTATCGACCATCCTGTTATTTTTCAGCTGTTTTGTTTCCAGGAATGCGATCTCGCAAAGCAATTCCTTGCCGGATACAACCAACACATCCACTGTTGATTTATTTGGTAACGCTTATACCTATCCGCAAGCCTTGGATGAAGAAAAAGGTCCCATGCAACCCAATGGATTGACGGCATGGGAGGACAAGAACATGTTCACCCGTGTTTATTTTTATCCTCAGCAAACCGGGAACCTCAGGGTAAGGCTGAAAACAAAAGCGCCTTGGAATTCCGGCAGGATCAGAATATCACTGGACGGTTCAGCGCAGGGTTTCGAAGTAAAGGTTAACCGGACATCAGATTATGTGATACTGCCAGCCGGTGATTTTATGATAGACAGCCCGCGCTACCACTACCTTGAGATTAAAGGGCTCAATAAAGCGGGAAGGTACTTTCCGGCCATTGCTGCTCTCCTGCTCACTGGCGACGCAGCCAGAAACCTTAAATTCAATACGAGTGCGTATCGCGGGGCAGCGTCAACACATTTACGCTATGAATCGCCGAAAGACAGCATCATTGCCTGGTTTTACAGTGAGGTGACCGTTCCTCCCGGTGTCAATGCAGTAAATGCATATTACCAAACCAATGGCTTTGCTGACGGCTATATGGGAATACAAGTGAATTCTGATACAGAAAGAAGATTTATCTTTTCGGTATGGAGCAATTACAAAACCGACAACCCAAAAGAAATTCCCAATGCCTATGCGGTGAAGCTCATCGACAAGGGCAGCAATGTTTTTTCAGATCAATTTGGGAATGAAGGTTCGGGAGGTCACAGCCATCTGGTATTCCCCTGGAGGAATGGAACCAGGTATAAATTGCTGGTGGGCGCAAAACCTGCCGGCGATCACACGATATTTACGGGCTACTATTTCGCTCCTGAAAATGGTTCCTGGAAATTGTTGGCACGCTGGGACAAATCAAAAACTGAAGGCAAACAACTTTCCGGGCTCTATGCCTTTGTTGAAAATTTTGGTCCGAATGGTGACGATTTCTTTAAGGCATATTATGGCAATCAATGGATATGCACTCCCTCCGGGACATGGATCGAATTAACAACCTGTCATTTCACAACCACTGCCGGTCCGGTTAAGCATCCCCGTTATGATTATGGCGCCGGTGTGGAAAACAACTGGTTTTATATGTTCAGCGGCGGGTTTAAAGAATTAAATAATCTTTCTCCGCATGCCCTGATCCGGCGCGAGGCCAATGCTGTACCGCCTGATATTGATTTTTCCTCATTGCCTGAACAATGATTCAGGTGACGCTAGAAATTCCATGCCGAACCTGAAATATTGACCAGACCTTTTAATTTAGCATACCTTCGCTTCAAATCATTAAAATCGGGATCACTATTTTCCCCATGGCAAGGAATAGCCATTGCGTGAGTAAAAGATTTTAATCATTGAATACAGGATGAAGCTTTTCCTTAAATATATGGTCAGCATCCGTTGCAAAATGCTGGTGAAAACCGAGCTTGATAAACTTGGAATTCCCTACAAAACCGTGGAACTGGGCGAGGCGGACATCGAAGAAGATATTTCCACGGAGAAGTGGAATGAATTGAATACCGC
>DATGFZ010000590.1:0-5237 GCA_035308805.1 Puia sp.
TCTACTGGAGAACCGTGTGCATTAAAACATCGGGGCTTAATGCGGCACTGGCGATAAAGGCTGCGGAAACCCAGTTCAAACAATACAATGGGAAATATCCTTTCAGTTACCGTTTCCTGGACGATCTTTTCAATTTTATCTACCAGGGAGAGCAGCAGCAGGCAACCTTATTCAATTATTTCTCCGGCATTGCGATCTTTATTTCCTGCCTGGGTTTACTCGGGCTCGCTGCCTACACGGCCCAGGTGCGTACGCGCGAAATCGGCGTACGCAAGGTGCTTGGGGCAAGCTCCTTTAAAATAACCGCCATGCTCTCGGCAGATTTTTTAAAACTGGTTTGCCTCTCCATGGTGATAGCAAGCCCGCTTGCTTTTTATGCGATGAATACCTGGTTGCAGGATTTTGCTTACCGGATCAATATAGCGTGGTGGATGTTCCTCGTTGCAGGTATCCTGGCTGTCGGAGTAGCCCTGATCACGATCAGTTTCCAGGCATTGAAGGCCGCCTGGGCAAACCCGATAAAATCACTCAGGACGGAGTGATCCGGTTTGGGCAATGGCCATTGCAGCCATCGCCCTGCCGGTGAAGAAAAGTTTACCGACGGCCGATCTTTTTTTTGCCATGACCGCAAGAAAAAAGCAATGACCCGTGCCGGGTTTAAAAAGGTCTTTATGATTATGCTGTACAAAAAAGAACCGTTCGCTCGCGTCCCATGATAACGGGTAAGGATAACCGAAATAAAAATCCTGCCGCTTCATAAATCGGCGTTGGTGAAGTTTAAGTAATTGATGAGGGAAGGAGTATTTTTCAGATTTAGTTTTTTGAGTATCTTATGCCGGTGCACTTCTACGGTTCTGTAGGAAATTTTTAGTTCCGATGAAATTTCTCTTGATGAGAGTCCGCGTTTCACGAACTGCAATACTTTTACCTCGCGCTCGGAAAGAAGATTAAGGCTGGGCGGTCTTTCCTGCTTTTCGGAGACCGGTGCTGCCGATATGGCTGATATTTCCCTGCAGATATAAATTTCACCATTGGTTACGGCGATGATCGCTTCCATTATTTCATCAACGGAGGAGTTTTTGGTGACATAGGCTTTGGCACCGAGGCTGATCATTTTTTTTGCATAGGCCGGAAGCGTGTACATCGACAACGCGATCACTTTAGATTTTGGGGAGACCGCCAGGATCTCCCTTATTGTTTCAAAACCATCTTTGGGTTTTATGTTGATGTCCAGAAAAACAATATCAGGAAGGGTATCACGGATGATCCCGATGGCTTTTGCGGAATCGCCCGTGTCGCCAACGACATCGAATTGCCTGCTCATCGTCAGCAGCTGAATCCATGATTCACGTATCAGGGCATGATCATCAATCACGACAACAGAAATATTAGGCATCGGTAAGAGTTTTAATGCAGTTATTAATCCGGATAAGGAATATGTTTGTTACTCAAAAGAAATGCCATGCAGGGAAAGGATAAAAATCAGGACATATGATGACGAATGTTTAATGACTTATATTTATTTTCGATATTGTCTGGGGATTGTTTTTCCCAGGGCGGGTATTATATTTCTGAAAAGTTAGTCATATATTTTGGATAATCCATGTATCTTGTTGTGTCATTATAACACAATGAAACATAAAACTGATTTTTTCACCACTAAAAATAATAACTTGAAACGCTTAATTTTTTCTGCCCTTGTTATCTGTTTCCTCGTTGCCTGCCAGGGTTCCGGCAATCAAACCGGCAGTACAGACTCTGCCAGGGCAGATACCGGCACGGATTCGGGCTGGGTCGCTTTATTTGACGGGTCTTCACTTGCCGGCTGGCATACCTATGGTAAATCAGGACCGGGATCAGCCTGGAATGTCGACAGCAGCAGCATCCATTTGCAATCTGCAGCCAGAAGCGGATACCAGACTTCCGGCGGCGGCGATCTGATTACCAACGGGACCTATGACAATTATGATTTGAAACTGGAATGGAAAATAAGCAAGAAGGGAAACAGCGGAATCATATTTTACGTTCAGGAAGACACGACCAAATATAAAGACACCTGGAATACCGGTCCTGAAATGCAGGTCTGTGATAAGGACAGCAATGAAGATGCGCACAGCTTTAAGCATGAGGCCGGTGACCTTTATGACCTGATCCCTTCTACTGCGATGTCTGCAAAAGGGTTTGGTCAGTGGAACCAGGTGGAGATCGTCAGCAACAGGGGCAAACTGGATCTATATCTCAATGGTGTGCACATCATATCGACAAGTTTGTGGGATGATAAGTGGAAACAACTGATTGCCGGAAGTAAGTTTAAAAACATGCCTGGTTTTGGAACATTTACTTCGGGACATATTGCCCTGCAGGATCATGGCGACGAAGTATGGTATAAAAATATTATGTTGAAAAAACTCTAGGCGCTCCGCAGAGCCGCTTCCAGTCAATCGGCGCCCTGTCTGTTATCGGCTGTGCCTTGCCGTTAGTGAGGCAGTTTCCTGCCGCCGGTCATGTTATCCCGGGATTATTGAGGTGCGCGGGCGGCTCGTGCAAATAATGGTTAGTGATCATTGGTTACCACCCGATAAATGAGTGAATATGGATTGACAGTAACCCGCAGCGACGATCGCCTGTAGTTCAAGGTTTCTGTCCCCGGGTCGTTAATACCTTCTCCTGTCGCGGTCATCGTTCCCCCGCCCGCGGTTGTCGCGATCGCGGTTAAAACCACCGCCGCCGGGTCTTGGCGGTTCATCATCTGCTTTCTTCACAGCCAGTTTTTTCCCTCGGCCTATTTCTGCGCCATCCAGGGTCTGTATGGCTTCTTTGGCTTCAGCATCGTTGGGCATATCCAAAAATCCAAATCCCCTGCTTTTTTTGGTTTCTCTGTCCCTCGCTACTTTGGCGGAATAGACTTCGCCATATAATTCAAACATTTCTTTGAGGTCTGTGTCATCAAAGTCGTACGGAAGTCCTGCGACAAAAAGCTTCATGGCTGTTTTATTTAAGTTCCTAAAATTAAGTGTAAAGAACCAAACCGCTCATTATATTTTTTTGCCTTTAGTGCATCAGGGACAGGGAATTATTTTCCGTAATCTGGGAATTATTTCATCAGATGCATGGTAAATATTGATATAATCAGCCTTTTGCAATATGGCGGGCAATTTGAATTTGTCTGATTACTTAAAAAAGATATATGAAAATAAAATATTACCATCTCCTCATTTATTTTTCTCTTCTGGTACTGTGTCCGGGCTGCTCTGTCGTCGCAGGTATTTTTAAGGCGGGTGTGTGGGTGGGTATCATTGCGGTGCTATTGATCCTCGGGCTGGTCGTTTTTGCCATCAGCCGCAACAATAAATGAGTTAAATTGCTCCAATGACGAATAAATACCCGTTCTATGTCAAGGCCACCTGCATTTTATTGGGGCTGGTTCTGCTTGGTTACATTTTATATTTGCTCGGGGATATTCTTGTCCCCATTGCGCTCTCGGTGATGATCGCTTTCATGCTTAATCCTCTGGTGAACCGCTTTGAAAAATGGAAGATCCCCCATACGGCAGCGATCGCACTGGCGATCCTCATTGCCCTGGTGGTTTTTTTACTGATCGGATATTTTCTGACCTCCCAGATGATCAGTTTTGGAAACGACCTGCCTACCCTGAAACAGAAGTTTGCCGATTTTTTCAGTAAAGGACAAACCTTTTTACTGGATAATCTCCATATTTCACTGGCAAAACAAAATCAATGGCTGACTGAGGCCGAACAGGGAATAAAACCCGTCATCAGCAAATTGATGGGTTCTGCGCTTGGCACGCTGACGATCACTTTTTTATTGCCGCTCTATACTTTTTTATTGCTGTATTATAAAAAACTCATCCTGAATTTTCTGTTCGAGATCTTTGCCGAAACCAATGCATCCTATGTTTCAGATGTCCTGGAAAAAACAAAGGGCGCCATTCAAAGTTATGCGCTGGGTTTGCTCATAGAAGGGTTGATCGTTGCCACCCTGAACAGCATTGCCCTGCTGATACTCGGGGTTAAATACGCGATCCTGCTGGGGGTGATCGGCGCGATCGTCAACGTGCTTCCTTTTATCGGCGGAATCATTGCCCTGATACCTCCGTTAATAGTGGCCACCATCACCAAGGACGGGATACAAACACAGATCGCGATCACAGCCTGCTATATCATCATTCAATTTACAGACAATCATTTTCTCATTCCTTTTATCGTTTCATCAAGGGTTCGCATCAATGCGCTCATTTCGATCGTGGTTGTTTTGCTCGGCGGGGCACTCTGGGGCATTTCAGGGATGTTCCTGTCCATTCCATTTGTCGGCGTGCTGAAAATAATATTTGACCGGATCGACGAATTAAAACCCTGGGGTAAATTGCTGGGGGATGAGATACCGACCATGCACAAAGGACAACTGTGGCGCCGGAAACGAAAAAAAACCATGAGCGTATGATGAATGCGGTTGCCCGTCAGCGTTAGTTTGTGCGCACGCGACTGAAAATTGTATCCCGACTTCCTGATAAAATATTAATTTCGTTTTTTTATGGAGCACATTAAAATAGCGACCGCGCAGTTTGAACATCGCAGCGGGGATAAAGCATACAACCTTTCTGTTATTGATGATTTGTCCGCAAAGGCTGCAGCTTCAGGGGCAGCGGCCATTGCTTTTCATGAATGTTCCGTTACCGGATATTCTTTTGCCAGGGACCTTTCAAAAGAACAGATGCTTGCCGTTGCAGAGACCATTCCGGGCGGTGAAGCCGTCAGGCAGCTTAGGTCCCTCTCCCAAAAAAATAAAATAGCCATCCTTGCGGGATTGTTTGAAAAAGACGAGCATGATAACCTGTACAAAGCGTATGTCTGTGTTGATGCCCATGGCATACAGGCGAAATTCAGAAAACTGCATCCATTCATTAACCCGCACATAAAACCCGGAAATGAGTATTGTGTTTTTGAATGGAACGGGTGGAAATGCGGGATCCTGATATGTTACGACAACAACATTATTGAAAATGTTCGTGCGACGACTTTATTGGGGGCGGATATTATTTTTATGCCGCACGTGACCATGTGTACACCGTCAACCAGACCGGGTGCCGGTTTTGTCGATCCCGGGCTTTGGAAAAACCGCGAATGCGATCCCACCTCCCTGCGCGTGGAATTCAACGGGATGAAAGGCAGGGAATGGTTGATGAAATGGCTGCCCGCGCGCGCCTATGACAATGGCGT
>DATGFZ010000591.1:0-2067 GCA_035308805.1 Puia sp.
CAAAATATAATTGAAATTTTTCGCCGAAAATTTTTATGCCATTATCGTATTTGGAAACAGGCTGTTCGAACGGATACACCGTATGGCTGATGGGCATGTGCGTTTTTACCCAAATTTTCAGGGTTTGGTCTGCCACGATGATGATCAGGATGACAAAAAAAACAGTTCTTAATTTCACCGTAATTATTTAAAGGCGCAAATATAGCAGTTTTCAGTTTGGTGTTTGTCCTTAAGGCTGCCTCAATTCAAAAATTAGGCATTCTTTGTTTTTGACGGAAAAGACGCTCTGCCCGCCGATGGGCCCTCTACAAAGAACACCTATTCTTCAAAATAAACCCTTTTCACTCTCTGTGAGACGCCCGTCAATATTTCATATGGAATGGTTTGCGCCCATTTCGCAATTTGCTTAACAGACAATCCTTGCCCGAAAATGGTCACGCCATCGCCTTCGCGGACATCGGGTATTCGGGTAATGTCAATCATGGTCATATCCATACAAACGCTCCCGATTACCGGAGCCAAATGCCCCTTTACCAACATTTTTCCGTTTCCATTGCCCAGCATTCTCGGATATCCGTCAGCGTAGCCAATTCCGACGGTGGCAATCGTTGTGTTTCCATCCGCAACTCCTTTCCGGTTATAGCCCACTGTCACTCCATTTGCCAAATGTTTTATCTGCGCGATGGTTGATTTAAGCGTTGACACTTCGCGTAAATCCGGCAAACGGGCATTTGCGTTGTCAATGCCATACAAACCAATTCCCAATCGCACCATATCCCCTTGCAAATCCGGGAACCGGATGATCGCAGCTGAATTGGCAATATGTTTTAAGGATGATTGACCCATGGCTGTTTGAATTTCATTAGCCGCATTATTAAACAGGTCAGCCTGGTGTCTTGTAAACTCATCTTGTTGCGGTTCTTCACTGGCAGCAAGATGGCTGAAAACACTTTGAATTTTGAAAGATGAGTTTTTTACCAGAGAGATCAGCATTGGCAATTCTTCTATAGCAAAGCCAAGCCGGTTCATCCCCGTTTCGAGCTCGAGGTGAACAGGAAATTGATGTATGCCTTCTTTCTTCAAAAAATCATCAAATAATTTTAGTAGCTGAAAGGAATAAATGACGGGTTCGAGCTGGTATTGCAGTAAGGAATCAAATGTAGTAAGCTCAGGATTCATTACCATCATTGGCAGGTTAATGCCCGATTTACGCAATTCAATGGCTTCATCCGCGTAAGCAACCCCCAGGTAATCCACTTTATGAAATTGAAGCAGGTTGGCAATTTCAAAACTTCCGCCTCCATAGGAGAATGCCTTAACCATTGCCATCATTTTTGTCGACGGACGAAGCAACTGCTGGAATTGTTTAAGATTTCCAGCCATTGCATTCAAGTCAATTTCCAATACCGTCTGATGAATTTGTTTAGACAACAACTGGTCAATTCTTTCAAATTCGAAAATGCGTGCGCCCTTTAGTAAAATGGTTTCATCGCGAAAAGGAATCCGTTGAAAGGCTTTTTTAAAATTGTCCGTCGAGGAGTAAAATTCAGTCTCGCTCAGCTGTTTAAACATTTCTTTTTCAGCACTTATCTTTTCACCGATGCCAATTAAACGGCTTATTTTTTTTTGAATCAGCAATTGCGCTATTTCCCCGTAAAGTTTTTTTTCTTTCTGTCCGCTTTCCAGGATGTCTGAGAGAATCACCGTCCTTTTCTTATGTTGCTGTTGCTGCAACATAAAGTCAAGTGCGATTTTTAAAGAATTAATATCCGCGCTGTAACTATCATTAATGATCGAGCAATTATTGATCCCGCTTTTTAATTCAAGCCGCATTGCAACCGGAGACAGACGCAATAATTTCTCGCCGATTTTATCAACGGGGATTTTTAAGTATAACAATGCAGCGACGCAAGAGATGGAATTTTCAATGGAAGCATCGTCAGCAAAGGGAATGGTTAATGAAAAATTTTCTTTGTTGTACGAAACATCAAAGGTTGTACCGCTCCTGCTTTTGTTGATCTTTCTTATCCTGACCGTAGCGTTTTTATTTTTCCCCCAGCTGAATAA
>DATGFZ010000592.1:0-5003 GCA_035308805.1 Puia sp.
GGATGCCCAGAAAAAATTATTGCAATGGGCGAGCAATAATTTTCAAACCTACATAAGGCTTTCAGAAACCGCAGATGTTAAAAAAGTGGAGGCACAAATAAATGATTTTATGCAGCCACGGTTAAACAAAAATAACGGCGTAAAAACTCAAGCGGGATTGCAGCGCTTCGGTGAGAGGTATCTGCATAATATTTTTGTCAACGGAAAACCGGTTGATGGCCGCATTGAATATGTGCGGATATTCAGTTGGGTCGCTGTTTTTATTTTGATCATTGCGTGCATCAACTTTATGAACCTCTCGACCGCACGATCATTAAAACGCGCCAAAGAAGTCGGGTTGAGAAAAGTAGCGGGCTCAGGTCGGGCCTATCTTATCGCACAATTTTTTTGTGAGTCACTGATGTTTTCTTTTTTGGCAATGATCGTATCGGTAATATTGATGTATCTTTTATTGCCTGCATTTAATTATTTCACCGGAAAAAATATATCATCACCCCTTACCCAAATTTCTTTCTGGAGTTCTTTAATCCTTCTTGTATGGATTACGGGATTGGTTGCCGGAACTTATCCGGCGCTTTATCTTTCTTCCTTAAAGCCTGTTCGCATTTTAAAAGGCAAAATTCATTTCACCCGGGGTGCTGTTTTTTTCAGGCAGAGTCTTACCGTTTTTCAATTTGTACTTTCTATATTTCTGATTGTTTCAACGATTGTTATTTCGCGGCAGGTGAACTATATTCAAAACACTCATCTTGGTTATGACCGTGAAAATCTCATTTATATAAGAATAGAAGGCGAACTATCCGATCCGAAGAAATATTTATTGTTCAAAAATGAAGCATCAAAAATGCCCGGCATTTCCATGATTGACCGCAGCACGGAAACGCCGCATGCCATGGATTTTATTGTTGACGATGCGATAAACTGGGAAGGGAAACAAAAAAATGATCATGTCGGATTTGCGCCTGCCTCAGTTGGCTTTGATTTTGTCAAACTGATGAATCTGAAAATTGCCCGGGGCAGGGATTTTTCCAGAGCCATTGCAACAGATTCGACAGATGCCTTTATGGTAAACCAGGAAGCTGTAAAGGAAATGGGTATGAAAAATCCGATCGGCAAATGGATTTCTGCGTGGCAAAAAAAAGGACATATTATCGCGGTACTAAAGGATTATCACGCCCAGTCATTGCGCGATCCCATCAAACCGGTTATCCTTGACGTAAAGGAATATGAATATTTTGGCATGATCATGGTTAAAACAAAACCCGGCGAAACAAAAGCTGCGCTTGCTGCTCTTTCAAAAATGTATAAAAATATCAATCCCAATTATCCTTTCTCTTACCAGTTTGTTGATGAGGAATACCAAAAATTGTACACCAGCGAAATGATCATTTCAAAACTTTCTGTTGCATTTGCCACTTTGGCAATTTTGATATCCTGTCTTGGATTGCTTGGTTTGGTGATGTTCTCTGCAGAGCAGCGTGTAAAAGAAATTGGCATCAGAAAAGTTCTCGGTGCTTCATTGAATAATATCGTCGCCATTTTTTCAAAAGATTTTTTAAAACTGGTTGTCATTGCTTTTTTAATTGCAGCGCCATTAGCATGGTATATTATGAACCGCTGGCTGGATGATTTTGCGTACAGGGAAAATATTTCCTGGTGGATATTTTTACTCGCAGGAATATCTTCGCTTTTCATTGCATTGGCGACTATCGGTTACCAGGCTTTTAAATCTGCCAGGGCAAACCCGGTAAAAAGTTTGAGAACAGAGTAATGAATAATGGATTCCAATGAAACCACCAGCCACTCATACACACATTTTAAATTTCCTGCCATGTTAAAAAATTTCTTCAAAGTCGCTTTTCGCAATCTGGTGCGCAACAAAACATTTTCAATCATCAACATCAGCGGACTGGTGGTGGGAATGGCAAGTGCCATTCTAATCTTGCTATGGATACAAAATGAAATCAGTTATGAACGTTTTCACAAGGACCAGGATCGTTTGTATGAAGTCTGGGGCAATGATGTTTATGACGGACAAATAAGATCGGGAACAGCTACCCCGGAAATAATGGCTCCCGTTTTAAAGAATGATGTTCCTCAAATCGAAGCAGTTTCCCGTTGCGATTGGGGTGGTGATTATCTATTTACCGTTGGCGACAAAAGTTTGAAGGCTCATGGAAATCTCGTGGATCCTGATTTTTTAAGCATATTCAGCTTCCCCCTTTTACAAGGAGATGAAAAAACGGTGTTGAATGACCCTTATTCAATTGTCCTTACTGAAAAACTTGCAAAGAAAATGTTTGGACATGAAAACCCGATCGGTAAGGTGATAAAAGTAGAGAACGATGAAAATTACAAGGTGACCGGGGTGTTAAAGGATCTTCCAAACAACACCGGCTTCGATTTTGAACACCTGATGTCCTATGCTCATCAAACGATGAAAGGATATATAGACAATGACTGGACGGATGTCAGCATCCGCACTTATGTAAAATTAAAACCCAACACATCCCTCAGAGCCGCTGATGAAAAAATAAAGAATGTTATCGTTCAACATTCCGGCGGCAGGGCTAAGACAACCGAATTCCTATACCCGGTCAGCAAAATGCGTTTGTATTCGAATTTTGAAAATGGAGTTCAGGTTGGTGGTTTGATAACGCGGGTAAAGATCTTCTGCATAATTGCGATTCTTATTTTGCTGATTGCCTGTATCAATTTTATGAATCTTTCCACCGCACGAAGTGAGAAGCGCGCAAAAGAAGTGGGCATCAGAAAAGTTGTCGGGGCGCGCAAAGGTTCTCTGGTCAGTCAATTTCTCGGAGAATCAGTTCTTATGGTATTTATCTCGGGCGTTTTTGCCATCATGGTTGTGCAAATTTGTTTGCCTGCATTCAATCAGCTCGTACAAAAACAGTTGTTTATTGACTATCAAAATATTTATTTCTGGCTTGCTGCAATCGGATTTATTTTATTCACCGGTATTATAGCGGGCAGTTATCCTGCGTTTTTTCTGTCTGCATTCAAACCGGTTGCTGTTTTAAAAGGAACATTTAAAAAAATAAATGCGCTGGTTACTCCCAGAAAAGTGCTCGTCATCATGCAATTTACATTTGCAATCTCTCTCATCATCTGCACATTGATCATTACACAACAAATAAAATATGCTCAAAGCAGAGAAACAGGGTATAATAAAAAAAATCTCGGCTATGTTTATATGATGGGGGATGTTTTTAAAAAATATCAACTTGTCAAAAATGACCTGCTTATTTCAGGAGTCGCGTCATCGGTAACAAGAACATCGGCGCCACTCACACAAAACTGGAGTTCAGGAATGAGCATGAATTGGGAAGGAAAGGATCCAAACACAAAGATTCAGATCAATCGCTATACCGAAGATGCCGACCTGGTAAAAACCGCCGGAATGCAATTGGTACAAGGAAGAGACATTGATGCACAGAATTATCCCTCTGATTCCACAGCCTGTTTAATCAGCGAATCTGCGGTAAAAGCCATGGGATTTAAAAATCCGATCGGGAAAATAATTTTCGATGATCCGGTAAACTGGCATGTCGTAGGTGTTATCAAAGACTTTATTTTGGAGTCTCCTTATGAGACCATAAAACCCTTTATGGTAAAAGGTCCGAAAAATGGCGGAGGCGTAATGCATATCAAATTAAGCGGGGCAAATTCGACAGCACAAAATTTAGCAAAAGCAGAAAAAATTTTCAAAAAATATGCCCCGGTTTATCCCTTCGAATTTCATTTTATTGATGAGGAATATGCGCGCAAATTTACCGATGAACAATTGACCGGAACACTTGCCTCCCTGTTTGCGGTGCTTACTGTTTTTATTTCCTGTCTTGGATTGTTCGGACTTGCAGCTTATATGGCGGAAAATCGCATCAAAGAAATTGGTGTTCGTAAAGTGCTGGGAGCATCTGTTGGCAGTATAACAACGCTGCTATCAACAGATTTTTTGAAACTTGTTGCGTTGGCATTTTTAATTGCCGCTCCCGTGGCATGGTGGGTAATGTCTGCCTGGCTGCTCAATTATCATTACAGAATTGATATTAGCTGGATGACATTTTTGTTTGCAGGACTGATCGCTTTATCAATCGCATTACTAACGGTGAGCTACCAGTCAATAAAAGCGGCGGTGGCAAACCCCGTGAGGAGTTTGAGATCGGAATAGCGTCGTAAGCGGTCAGGGGTGAATGCTGCTACGGGCATCCGGAAGAGACCTTCAGGGGAGATCAGTAAATTCGAAAAACGAAGCTGAATGCCTTAATAAATCAAGCATATATGAACCGACTGTTGCTTTCAGCAATTGCTGTAATAAATCTTTGCACCACACGTGCGCAGCAAACTACAAATTATGATCTTGCAAAAATGCTCGGGGATAATAAATTGATTGCGCAGCCCGGCAGATCATTGAAACTGCTGGATGAAAAAAATGGAGTGTCTACCAACAGCATTGTGTGGTTGAAGGATGTCGATTTTAATGAGGCACCCTTGACATTGACCTGCGCGGAAAAAATGTTTTTCTGAAAAGTTTTTTAGGAATGGCTTTTCACGCGGTGGATACAAATACCTACGAAACAGTATATTTTCGGCCATTTAACTTTAAGCATCCGGACAGCCTGAGAAAAAAATGGTCCGTTCAATATATGGTTGTACCCCGTTATGGCTACGACACGCTTCGGAAAGCCCACCCCCTGGTCTATGAAAATGCAGTAACCCCGGTACCGGATCCGGACGGCTGGTTTCATGCAACGATCGTGGTTAAAGATGATTGGATAAGGGTTTATATCAATCATGCAAAGGAGGCTTCCTTAGCGGTCAGAAAACTGGATCACCTGCACAATGGCAGGCTGGGTTTGTGGGGATATGAAACCATGAATGGTGATTTTGCCAATCTTTCCATCACGCAATAAAAATAACCGGGCATGAACATATTATTTAACAGGAGAAAAATGGCAGTGGTACTGGTGTCCATGATTTCA
>DATGFZ010000593.1:0-3041 GCA_035308805.1 Puia sp.
TTTTGGACGGGAAGATGACCCACGTTAAAAACTATATTGTTAACGAATGATACGAGCCATACTAGTAGATGACGAAATTCATTGCATAGATACATTGAGCATATTGATAAGCGACTATTGTCCAGATGTGGAGATACTTGAAAAATGCTATTCAGCAAAAAGGGCCCTTGAGGTGATTGAGAATGCCAGTCCAGAGCTCATATTTCTGGATATCGAAATGCCGGTGATGAATGGTTTCGAACTACTGGAGCAATTTAAAGAGTTTCCGTTTTCAGTAATATTTACAACAAGTTATGATCAATATGCTATCAAGGCGATTCGCTTCAGTGCACTTGATTACTTGCTAAAGCCGATTGATCCAAAAGAACTCGTGGCTGCGGTAAACAAAGTGCGCTCACAAAAGGTCCTCCCATCCTCCGAGCAATTTCGTATGCTCATGGACCAGATACACCATTTGGACAGAGGATTCACAAAAATTGCTGTGACCACCACAGAAGGTTTTGAGTTGATCCCGGCGGACCAGGTAATTTGTTGTGAAGCTGACAACAACTATTCACACATTTATCTGAAAAACAAAAGAAAGATTACGGGATGCCGCACCCTGAAAGAAATGGAGGAGCAACTGCAGGATTTCGGTTACTTTATCAGAGTCCACAACTCTTACCTGGTTAATCTGAACGAAGTGACAAAATACATACGGGGTGAAGGCGGCTACCTCATTATGAATGACGGGTCCACCGTGAACGTGTCCCGCAGTCGCAAGAATGCATTAATGGAAAAGTTGCAACCCGGAAGATCATAAAATCTCCCAACAGGCTTCAACAGAAACTGAAACTAAGCGATTAGTCTAGCCTTTTCTTGGATTTCAGACGAGATCACAAGAATAAGGTCTTGGTTGCTTATGCTTTATTTTGACTTGCCCGGATCATTATTCTGTGCAAGCTGCCCTTCGGAATTGACAAATCAACTCTTATTAAGGTCATTCACTCAGTAGGAATTGCAAAGGCTCCTTAGCCGACCTAACTTGACGGTTGAACTGATAAATTTTCAACTTATACTTATAGTTATGACATACTTTATTTCAGGCAAGATTTTGGCCATCGGACTAATAACTTCCATTTTAATCGCATCATGCGCAAAAAATGGCGCCCAACCAGTTACTTCAATTTCCGGGCCCGAGCCGGCAGCGGCTGCTACTTTCACAGATACTATCGTCTTTGCAAGTAGCTGGATTAGCTTCACTTCGGGCAATTCGGCACAAGCTGGTGGAGAAGTTGAGAGTGCAGGCTGCTCTTCCTGCGGATTGGTGAATGTGCCTGATTTGGGCGCGAATGTAACAAATGGCGGCAGGGTACTTGTTTATGTGAAATTTGCAAATATTGACGGGTCGATTGAGATTCTTCCAACCGGGTCGATAGGCCTGACCGTGGAAAGCAACCTGATCGAGATATCGACGACGCACGAAAATTTTAATATTGCAACATTCAAATATATTCTTATTCCTTCGAGCGTATTGGCAAAGACAGCCAATCTTGACTTTTCCGACTATTATGCGGTGGTAGCTTATTATCAATTGCCAGAATAGTGGGTTAATTGTCGAGACACAAAGTGTAGATGTATGTAATTTGAAACCCTTGGATTTAAAAACGCAAAGGCACATAACCCGTCAATACACTTAAAGGAAATCTGGGACGACTGTCCCCACGCTGACCATACGCTGGGTATTCCGTGGCCATCTTCACAATGGACTCATCCACTGAATGATCTACGCTGTTCCTGAGATTGGGCTTTCTTCGACTGATCTCCTGAAGTGCGTTTTCACCACCGGTATCGTACAGTTGTTTTGTCCTGTAGAAGCTATCCCGGCTGTAGCCCATTCCTTTACAAGCTTCCGATACATTGCCTAAATGTGCTGCTAAATTCAGCAGTCCCACCCTGGTTTTAATTAATTTAGATTCCTGATTCATAAATCTGACATTTTGGGGTTGATTAATAAGTGTTGTTACTTAAAATTAATCCCAATTGTCAGATCACATTCTTACTTCTTCACATTATTTCAATAGTTATATCTGCTGGAGGGTCGTTTCTGATAATATTATAAATAACCAAATAATCCTGGTCCCGTCCTTTCTTTGGATAAATATCACCAACAAATTTGGGAGTAATTTCATCTATCTGCTTAAACCATGCTCCCCAGGTCTCATTTTAAAAACGATAATGAATCCTAAACAATTGATCTCACAACTAATCAGAAGTTTAATCGCATACAGATTCAAGAGCAGCACCCGCTGTGGAGCTTATCGAAATTGCAAAACGGAATTGCGGGTTGGCATAGTGCACAGGCATGAACTGACAAATATTTTGAGAATAGAAAAACCGGAGGATTCAGTCTTATTGATTTTTTATGGCGTAGTGGTAAAGGTCAAAAGATACGCACTTAATTTAGCTGTATCCAATCCGCTTACAATGGCTGTTGCATAGGCAGGATAGCTTGGATAATTATGATTGTAAGGAATATTAATATTTAAAGTATCTGCCGTAATACTGGTGATTTTAAATGTATCGGGATAGGTTGAGTTTATTTCTACAATTGAATCGGGTAATATTTTCCAAGTTCCTGCATCAAACACAGTGTCATGGGAAGAATATAAAGTCCATGCGGTATTTGCAAATACCCAATATTGAGTATCAAAATAATTAATAAGATTTGCCTTACCTCCTTCTGCAAAAATCGTAACCATGCTTCCGTTATAGTTTGCCAACTCTTGCTTCAGATACCATGTGTTTACAATGCAATCCGAAGGATTAGCGCAAGTTGATGGTGGAGTTGTTGTAGATGGCGATGAATTCTTTGAACAACTAAGGAAATTAATGCATATAATGGTTATTGCAATAATTATAAAATTTGGAATCTTTTTCATAATAATGTTTTTAAAAGTTGTATTGTCTTTGTTGAGGAAATTATTGTGCCTTAGCTACTATTGTCCCTGAAACCATTTCTGTTGTCATAAAATCAGTTATTTTGTTGATGTGCATATAGA
>DATGFZ010000594.1:0-1767 GCA_035308805.1 Puia sp.
CAGATTATAGCAGGCAGCTGCTCTATTTTGTCATGGGCGGAATTGTCGGCACTTTTATTTTATTGACAGACAGCAAATTTTTTACAGCCACCGCTAATTTAGGATATGCATTCGGCATCTTTTTATTGTTACTTGTATTTCCTTTTCATTCGCGCGTTAAAGGAACCGAATCCATCATCAGATTTGGAACAGCTTTTCAATTACAACCCGCAGATCTTTGTAAACTTTTTGTAAATCTTGCGCTTGCAAAATATTTATCAAGAATTGAAACTGATTTTTATAAGCTCCGCTCTCAATTGATTGCTGCTGCCATTACCTTGATCCCGGCAGTATTATCAATAATGCAGAAAGAAACCGGACTGGCATTGGTATATTTTTCTTTTTTCATTGTGATGTTTCGTGAAGGTTTGCCGGCTGCCATACTGATCATCGGTTTTTCTTTTGGAGTACTGGTTGTAGCAACATTATTGGTTGAAAAGAATACTTTGGCATTGGTGCTCACCGGCATTGCCGCCCTGGCTGTATATATTATGCGACGACAGGTCAAAAGAAATCGGGGCATTTTATTCCTAATTGTAGGCGTTTGGTTTGTCTGTGTCGGTGTGCAGCGATTCGTTGTGCCATTTGTATTTGATCATGTATTTCAGCCTTATCAGGTAAAACGTATTTATGACGCCATTGGAAAAGATTATGTCCCAAAAAATGAGGTTGCAGAAGAACAGATTGAGCAGAAAAAAAGCAGTTCACAGGATAACAACTACAATGTAAAGCAAAGCAAAATTGCAATTGGCAGTGGAAGGGTCCTTGGCAAAGGATTATTGAAAGGAACACAAACGCGATATGATTTTGTGCCGGAACAAAGAACCGATTTTATTTTTTGTACAATCGGAGAAGGTTTCGGTTTTGTGGGCAGCAGTGTTTTCTTGTGCATTTATCTTGTCTTGCTCTTGCGGATAGTTGCTGTTGCAGAAAGGCAGCGAAGTGTTTTCAGTCGGTGCTATGCCTATGGAGTCGCTTCAGTTTTTTTCTTTCACATTGTCATTAATGTTTGCATGACGATTGGACTGGCGCCCGTAATCGGAATTCCTTTGCCTTTTGTGAGCTATGGCGGCACATCTTTACTAACTTTTACCATCATGCTTTTTGTTTTGATAAGATTGGATGCTGACCGGCAAATGGTGTTGCGATAAAAGCCTGAAAGAAGTTTATTTAAGATTTTACGTCTTCCTGACATGCGGACTTTTCCGGATTGTCCACTTTCCCTACATTTAATTATGAAAATAATCCCACTTTCCGAAGGTTCATTTACTGTAGATAAATCAAAAAGATTTGTTCGGTTTAATACCTCAACCGATGATCTGCAACAAAGATCTGCAGGAAGCTTGCTGGTAGAAGTTCAGCCCTTTGTAATTGTAACATCCAAAGATGTTTTAGTGCTTGATACAGGATTAGGATTTGAAGAAAACGGCATCCTGCAATTGCATCAAAATCTTATCAACGCAGGAATTCAACCTTCTTCGGTAACGAAGGTATTGATGTCGCATTTGCACAAAGATCATGCGGGGGGAATTGCAAAAATAAATCGGACAACCAATTCCTATGAAATTTCTTTTCCTAATGCAAAATATTACGTTCAAAAACAAGAGCTTGATTTTGCATTTGAAAAAGGATTTCCTTCTTACGTTCCAGAAGAATTGGAATTGCTCAAAACTTCTTCAAGTATTATTCTATTGGAAGGGAATGGGATATTGGAAAACTATATTCGGT
>DATGFZ010000595.1:0-3515 GCA_035308805.1 Puia sp.
CCCCAGCGATGAATCCGATAAAATAAACTACCTGGGCGAATTACAAATTGTAAAATACATTTACAGCCTGGTGGAAGAATTAAACGACAAAGGCAAACTCGCATTTACCAAAACAAGAGAAACGCAAACCTCAACCTCAGCAAGATTTTCAGTGACCCTGGGCATAATGCCCGATTACACGTTTAGCGGGAGCGGTGTCAGGGTTGACGGTGTCAGTGATGGCAAACCCGCACAAAAAGCGGGTTTGCAAATTGGTGATGTGATTACCCAGTTGGGAGATTATCCTGTTTCATCATTGGAAAATTATATGCAGGCGCTGTCAAAATTTAAAAAAGGCGATGCAGCAAAAGTCAAATATAAGCGTGGCAATGATGATGCAGAAGTCAATGTTCGTTTTTAATTCATACAGGTAAAACTCATCATGAAGTTAAAGCTGGATATACAAGATTTGTCGGAAGATTTTTTTGAAGACGCGCGTTTGCTGGGTATTGTTGCGCCGGTAAAAAATTATCAATTCTGCTGGCAGGTCAACCGCATGTTGCAATTCAACTTGCGCATCAATAACGATATTGAAATTCAACTCACCAAAAAACAACGGAAATATTTTTTTGACGTATACGAATATGCAGAACCAACCAGTTCGCTGGTGCATTACGTGTACAATAACCATTTCGACGGGGAATATTTATTGCCGGAATTCAAACACCTTGATTTTTTATGGCTGCTGAAAGGAGACGCTGTGCAGGATGGATCCTTGCAGGAATTAATCAAAATGCTCAAAACGATTCATTTGGTGCAATTGGTCACCGAGCTTACCAACGAAAAAATAAAACACAAAACCCATTTGGTTTTTTAAAAAATAAGATTATGTGGAAAGAACAAAATGATCAGCTGTATAAAAAATTTGAGTTTAAAGATTTTTCAGAAGCATTTGCTTTCATGACAAGGGTGGCATTGGCTGCAGAAAAAATGGATCATCATCCTTTATGGACCAATGTGTATAATATAGTGGAAATTTGGTTGTCTACGCACGACGCGGGGGACGTGGTAACAGATAAAGATAAAAAGCTTGCGAAAAAAATTGATGCGCTGGTATAGGCGTATTTGCTAACTATTCATGCTTGCCAGGAACTCTTCATTGCTTTTTGTTCCGCGCATGCGTTTTAATAGTTCATTCATTGCTTCTTCCGTATTCATATCGGTAAGATACACGCGAAGTAAATTCATTCTTTGCAAAACATCTCTTTCCAATAACAGATCATCGCGGCGAGTCGAAGAGGCGACCAGATCAATGGCCGGGAAAACGCGCCTGTTGGAAAGGCGGCGATCCAGCTGCAATTCCATATTACCGGTTCCCTTGAATTCTTCAAAAATTACTTCATCCATTTTACTTCCGGTATCAATCAAAGCTGTCGCCAAAATGGTTAATGAACCCCCATGCTCAATTTTTCTTGCCGCTCCGAAAAATTGTTTTGGTTTTTGCATTGCATTGGCTTCAACACCACCGCTAAGTACTTTGCCTGATGCGGGGGCAACCGTATTGTGGGCGCGAGCAAGCCTTGTAATGGAATCCAATAAAATAATTACATCGTGGCCGCATTCCACCAGACGTTTTGCTTTTTGCAACGCAATCGTGGAAACTTTTACGTGTTTTTCAGCAGGCTCATCAAATGTTGAAGCGATCACCTCAGCCTTAACGCTGCGTTCCATATCAGTAACTTCTTCAGGACGTTCATCAACAAGGACAATCATCAAATAACATTCAGGGTGATTTGCGGCAACGGCATTGGCAACGGCTTTCAACAAGACTGTTTTGCCGGTTTTTGGCTGCGCAACAATCAAACCGCGCTGCCCTTTCCCAATCGGCGTGAACAGATCCATAATCCGCATGGCATAATCACTCGGCGTAGTAAATAAATTCAATTTTTCGAACGGAAATAACGGAGTGAGATAATCAAATGGAACCCGATCCCTCACGTCTTCGGGGCTTTTGTTATTGATCGATTCAACTTTCAATAATGCAAAATATTTTTCTCCTTCTTTTGGCGGCCGAACTGATCCATAAACGGTATCTCCGGTTTTCAGTCCAAATAATTTTATCTGCGATGGTGATACATAAATATCATCCGGTGAAGACAAATAATTATAATCACTGCTGCGCAAAAATCCATAGCCGTCAGGCATCATTTCCAAAACACCTTCTCCCTGGATTATTCCATCAAATTCTATATTGAAAACATCGTTGCGACGATGGGGGTACACTTTATTTTCGTGGGAATCGCCTCCGGCGCCATTTGTACCCTGAGCTGTTTCTTCCTGTTGCGACTGATTGATTTCCTCATCATTTTGTGAATTATCGTTTCCGTCACTTTCTTCGGGGATGGAAATATTTTTTTGCTCAGACGCCATCATTTCTTCTCCCTCTTCTTTTCTTCGTGGCTTTTTAATTACCGGTACAGCCGGTCTTTCCTCCTTCTTCCTGAAATCTTTTTTTAATTCCGGTTTTTTGTGTTCAGTATCGCCGCTTTCCACAATGGCTTCTTCGTTATTATTTGCAGTGGATGTTTTGATGATTCGTTTGCGTTTGGGCTTGCCATCTGTGTCATCTTTTATTTCGCTGGCAACAACAGCCTGCTTATCGAGGATCTTGTAAACGAGCTCTTGTTTGTCGAGTTTTTTTGCGTTTGTAATTTTTAGTTGCTCGGCAATATCGAGCAATTCAGGAACGAGCATGTCGTTCAATTGAAGGATGTCGTACATAAAAACTTGTAAGTGGTATAAAACAGTCAGGCTGTTTATTGAAAAAAAGGTTTAGAATAAATATTGATTATGATGAACGGATGACTAAAACTGAATGAAATGCGAGCAATAGATAAGGGCAATCAGCTTAATTCCGGTACAATTATAATAATAAAACGCAGAATTCAAAAAAAAATTTTAGCACCTGTCTGTTAAATTCTGCCTGGTTATTTGCCAAAAGTCTCACTAAATCAGCGCAAAATCAAGTCTTGCGCTTTCGATCTGCGCTTTATCTTTGCGACATAAACGCAACTTACACTATGTTTAATGAAAGGATAAAGATCAAAGAACTGCTGGCCCGCGATCCGGATAACCAGGAAACCATGGTGATGGGTTGGGTAAGAACTTTTCGCAACAATCAGTTTATTGCATTAAATGACGGATCTACCAATGAGAATCTGCAGGTCGTTCTTGAACTTGGAAAATTTGATGATGAGATGTTGAAACGAATCACCACATCTGCTTCACTAAAGGTAAAAGGAACGGTTGTGCCTTCTTTGGGTAAAGGACAAAAACTGGAACTGAAAGCCCTTTCACTGGAAATCCTCGGAGACAGCGACGCTGAAAAATATCCGCTTCAACCAAAAAAACACAGCCTGGAATTTTTACGGGAGAACGCTCACTTGCGTTTTCGCACAAATACATTTGGCGCTGTTTTCCGCATCCGGCACGCACTGGCTTTTGCTGTTCATAAGTTTTTTAACGACAAAGGTTTT
>DATGFZ010000596.1:0-7650 GCA_035308805.1 Puia sp.
CTTGGGAATCATCGAAGCAGCCTGCTGGCCCGAAACTTTTATTGGAACAGTTTTATCATCGTCTCCGTGAATGACCAGTGCGGGAACAGTAATGGATTTCATTTCACTTCTCAGGTCTGTTGAAGAAAAAGCATGCAAACAATCGATCACAGCCCTGGGCGAACTTGACAAAGCGAGCATCTTCATCCAATTAAGGATATCGTTGCTGACCGGTCGTGATAACAGTCCGGCTCCAAAAAATTGTTTCCCGAAATCCTCCAAAAATGCAGGCCGGTCATTTCGTAACTTAATCTCCATGCCGGTGAAGACTTCTTTATCAATGCCATCGGGATTTGAATCAGATCTGGTTAAATAAGGCGCAATGGAACTCACCAGGATTACCTTAGCAATTCTTTCGCAATTGTACCTGCTGCAATAACGAACCACTTCGCCGCCACCCATTGAAAAACCCACAAGCGTGACATCCTGCAGATCCAATTTGTCAAGAAGCGACCTGAGATCATCGGCCATTGTCGTGTAATCATAACCGTTATAAGGTCTGTCAGATTTCCCAAAACCTCTTCTGTCATAGGCGATACAACGGAAATTATAGAGTAGCAATTCGTTCAGCTGGTATTCCCACATCTCATGACTTACGGGCCAACCATGGATCAGCACAATGGGTTTGCCTTTGCCATAATCTTCATAATAAATTTTTACCGGGTTTCCCGATTCCTGCTGCGATTCGATATAAGGCATAACGTATTTTTTTAATTGAATAATAGATTGGAAAACTCAAATCTTTTGCCACCGTTTTGCTTGCGGCAGTCAAAAAATATTTTTTCAGCAGGCTTCATGCATACACTGTTTTACTGCAAAATATTTATTTGCCGGAATGTCAACCGGTTTATTTCCAGGGCAGAAATTTTAGCTCCTTTCTTCTCCACCCGCATAAAAACAGATCCATTGGAAGTTGGAATGAGGGAAATCCTGGCATTGCCATAATTGACCTTACTTATATTTCCTTCTCCCAGATCGAATGCCTTTTTGATGTCCAAAATAAAGGAACTGGCTTCCGCCCGGTTCCTGAAAATGATTGTGGACGGATCTGGTTTTTGTGAAAGTACATTCTGATAAGTGAAGCCATAGGTGCCATCGCGATATTCAAATAATTTTAACCTTGCCGTGGTATCTGTCAATTCCTTCCCCCGCGCTGCTGCGGCGATTTTGACTTGCGCATGATCTGAAAAAAATGCAAAAAGGAAAACCACCATAATTCCCAACGATCTCATTGTTGAATTTTTAAAAAGTAATGAAATTTTTCAGTAAAGCCTCAGCCCTACGGGAACTCTCCGCCAAATCGAAAGTCCCATTCACATCTTAGATAACCAATACGCTTGCCAAGTATCCATGCATTATATCATGAACATTTTTTTTCAGGAAGTGAAGCATTTTTTCCACAATTTCCGATGATAAAAAAGGATAAAACGGGATTATAAGAAAAAAACGGCTGGGTATCGGGTTTAATGATTCCTGAATGCTTATGTCGAATAAAAATCACCGGGTTTCAATTCGTTTTCAAACACCTCACCGCTTGGCTATGAATGTTGAATCGATCTTCGAGGTATTAGTGTGATCATCACGGCAGCAAATCCTGATCCGGTAAAACCCGTCCCAATATGTTTATTCATACGAATGATTCCTATTGATTGCAACATCTTCTTACCTCGCCTGTCTAACAGACAAACGCTCGATAATGCAGACTTACTTTTTCAAAGGAATACTGATAGCCGGTTGTTTTTTTTCCATCGTATCCTACGGTCAACCGCAGATCCATTATGATCAAAAGATCGCGCCTGCTCTGTTACAACAGGATTTTCTGCTCTTGCGCGATACGCTTCAAAAAAGCCAACCGGGCCTTTACCGCTACCAGGGCAAAACGCGGATGGACTATGTCTTTGACAGTTGCTATGCCTCGATCCGGGACAGCGAAACGGATCTCCAATTTTTTACCCGCGTCGCCTATATCGTGGCTTCAGTCGGCGATGGTCATACCAACTGCAATCCGCCCAAAGAGACACTTAATGAATTCAGGGACCATGAGAAATTTTTTCCGGCCCTAGTGGTCTTCATCCACAGTCGTGCCTATATGTATTGCTCCAACCAGGACACGCTTCTGCGCGGGGCAGAGCTGCTGTCCATCAATGGCCGGCCGATGGATGCCATCGTACAACGCATCTATCAATATGTCCAGTCAGATGGCTTCATCAGCTCCCACAAGGACACCGAGCTCCCAGAAGGATTCAACCTGCTTTATTACATGATCTTTGGCCCCGCAGACCGCTTTGCGATCACCTGCCGCACGCTGGCAGGAAAGATTCAAAAAGCGACCCTGGAGGCAGAGCAGTTCAAAAACATATTCTGCCCGACTCCCTATCCCAGACCTACAAAATGGCTGGAGCTCTGCTACGAAAAAGGAAATGTCGCGGTACTCACGATCAAAACTTTTTTTGACGGTTTCCTGGCGCAGAGCGGGGAACATTTTGCGGGGTTTTTGGATTCTGCCTTCACTGATATACGCAAGAAAAATGTGAGCAGGCTGCTGATCGACCTTCGGCGCAACCAGGGGGGCAACGACGGCAATGGCGAGCAGCTTTATTCCTACCTGACTGCAAGCCCCTTTCGTTACTACCTCTCGCAGGAGACCGTTAGGGAAAAGTTCTCAGAAAAAGACCATCCTAACCTCGCCATGCAACAACCGCAAAAAAATAATTATTCCGGAGAGCTTTTTGTTCTTTGTGACGGCCGCAGTTTTTCAGCCAGTGCTGAGTTTTCTGCGATTGTCAAAAGCAACCACCGCGGCCGCTTTATCGGGGATACCTGTGGCGGCGGTTATTATGGCAACACTTCCGGCGACGAGGTGCATGTGATACTTCCTGCCACTGGTCTGGATATCCGCCTTCCGCTGGTCAAATACACGATGGCTGTACACGCGCTCCCAAAAGGAGAATATGGTATCCAGCCCGATTATCCCCTGTATCCGGGGATTAAAGATCTGCTGGATCATAGCGACCGGGAAATCGGCCAGGCAGTCAGGATAGCCGGCGAGCACTGACGCAGGCGCAACACGCTGAGCTTAGTCACTGTCGCTCTCTCATTTGTCTATACCCATATGAGTTCCCCCAAGGTTAAATCACCTGCCGGAAATTTCTTCAGGGTGGCTGAAAACTTTCTATGTCAGAAAATATTTACCTATATATTGCCGTTAGTCACCAGGGTTCCCTTATTTTTATCCGCCGGTGCGGGCATTGACAACCTGCAATCCGGAAAATTTTCATATGCTTTCAAAATAAATGTCCGCTGGCGCACAACCTCTGTATCAAAACCGTACATCTCAGATTGCCGGTCTTTTGGCTAATTCACTCAGCAACAGGTAAAGATGATTTTGGTCTTTTTGTTGCAGAATCGACAGGAGATCCATTGTTGTTCAAGATGATGCCGGGAAGGATGGAAAAAGCTGGTAAAGACGAAAGCATCTGTCTCAGCCCTTAAATCCTATAAAAGCAGATGGCAAACACCAATCACTGCTCACAATGATATTGTATGTTTAAAAACTATTTCAAAATTGCTATCCGCAATCTTGCAAAACAAAAAACACTCGCCTTCATCAACATCTTTGGGTTGTCGGTCGGTATCGCCTGTTTCACTTTGTTCCTGTTGTATACCATCAATGAATTTAATTTTGATGGTTTCCATAAAAATGCAGCGAACATTTACCTTGTTATGGATGGGGATGGAAAACCAAACCCAAAACAAATTGGCGGTTTTATCTTTACCTCGATGCCGCTTGGGCCAGCCATGAAACAGGAATTGCCGGGCGTTGAAAATGATCTCCGGTATATTCAGCCTTATGAGACATTCATAAAAATCAATAGTGAAAGAAGACGGGAAAACATCGCTTACGCTGATCCCTGTTTTTTCAAAGTCTTTTCATACAAATTCAAATATGGGAATGCTGAATCAGCAATCCGCGACCTGCACAGCCTGGTGTTGACAGAAGAAACGGCTAAAAGATTGTTTGGTAAATCAAATGCAATCGGCGAGTCGCTTCAGGTAAAGATCGAAAATGTATTTGAAACTTTTATCGTTTCAGCAGTTACTGAAAATCCCCCATCCAATTCTTCTTTCCAGTTTAGCATGCTGGTTCATTTTGATTGTTTCGCAAATACCATGGAAGGGAAAATGAGTGCAAATGCATGGGGGTGGAATTCTTACATGACCCTCGTTCAGCTGAAACCCGGGAGCACGCTGGCCAATAACAATAAGTTGCTCAGTGACTTTAAGCAAAAGCACTTTCCAAAAGGGTTGGGTTCAGGAGGCGGGTACGATCTCGAGCCATTGCTGGACATGCATACCAATCCAAAACTTTCGGGCATCAAGATTTCACCAGTTGATCCAAAAATGATCTGGATATTGTTAAGCATCGCGGCCGGAGTTTTATTGATTGCCTGTATCAATTTCACCACCCTTTCGATAGGTCGGTCAGCCGCCCGCGCAAAAGAGGTAGGAGTGCGAAAAGTCATTGGAGGAAGCAAGAAGGCTTTGATATTGCAGTTCCTGACGGAATCATCATTACTTGCTATTATTTCCGCGGTGATCGGTCTTGCGCTGGCAAACCTGCTTTTACCTTTTTTTAACCAGTTGTCCGGAAGAGAACTCAGTTTCTCTTTTGCACAATTCCCTCAATTGACCGGTCTTATAGCAGGGTTGATTTTGGTCGTTGGATTGCTCTCGGGCTGCTATCCTGCCTTCATATTATCCGGCTTCAGTGCCGTGGATGTATTGAAGGCTAAAATAAAATTGGGCGGCGCCAACTTTTTTACAAAGACGCTCGTCACCTTTCAGTTTGTTCTTTCCGCTGCGCTTATTATTTCTGCAATCATCATTATGCAGCAATTGCATTTTATGCAATCAAGAGATCCCGGTTTTGAAAAGGAAAATGTGCTGTGCATAGAAGCCAGGGGCATTTCAGATACGAAACGGATATACCCGATCTTCAGGCATGAACTTTATCTGCACCCTGAAATTTCTGGTTTAGCAAGCGCAGAAAACGGTATCGGCGACCACGAAGGAATGAGCAATACGGGCTTTGATTATCATCAAAGACCTATAAACATCGCGCAATATTATGTTGATCCGGATTTTGTCCCAACACTTGGCATGAGCGTCCTGGCAGGAAGGAATTTTAATCAGGCTATTGCATCGGATACGGTAAATGCAGTCATGATCAATGAAGCGCTGATGAAGGAACTTGGGTGGACGCTTGAAAATAGTATTGGCCGACCGTTGGAAGGATACGGAAACTGGGGTGTTGAAAACCCGATCGTGATCGGTATCGTTCGTGATTTTAATTACCAGGATCTCACCCATCGGGTGGAACCACTGATCTTGCACCAGTTCGCTGCATCGAAGAGCAATCTCTATCATTTTTTTGTGCGGCTAAAACCTGGCGACCCTTCAAAGGCTTTGACAGCAATACAATCAGCATGGAAAAAAATCGCTCCCGATTATCCATTCAAATATAATTTTCTTGATGAAGACCTTGACCGCTTTTATAAATCAGAAGCAAGACTAAGCCATGTCATTGGCTGGGCAGGTGGCATCGCCATTTTTTTAGCATGCCTGGGATTGCTTGGGCTCGCCGCACTTGCTGTTGTCAACCGTACTAAAGAGATCGGTATTCGCAAGGTGCTGGGTGCTTCCGTTTCAACCATCATCAACCTGATTTCAAAAGATTTTTTAAGACTTGTTGTAATTGCTTTTCTGATTGCAACACCCGTCACTTGGTGGTTGATGAATACATGGCTGCAGGACTATGCTTACCGGATCAATATCGAATGGTGGGTCTTCGGAATTGCCGGAGCAGCCATTATATTCGTGGCCTTGTTGACCGTTTGTTTCCAGGCAATCAAGGCAGCCAGGGCAAACCCTGTAAAAAGTTTGAGGACAGAATAATAGCGGAGATTTGGTGAACCTGGGTAATAGAAAGATGGTTTTGACACAGGCCGCAGTTAGGACCCAAGCCAGCGTCGCATAGCTTGGTCAATCATCAATGCCGTAGCCAACAATTTTGTTCACGGCATCAAATTGTATCACCAGGTCCGTATAATCGTACCCATAGTCTAAACGGTAACGGTAGGTTCGTCGCCCATTTCTTTCCCTGCGTGCTATCAGTGTTATTGAGTTTATCTTGCCATTAATAGCACCGGCCAATGCGCTTGCGCGTGCTTTGGTATAATCCTTTGCAACATTCCCTGCTAATGTGCCGGTATCAATGGCGGAGTGCTGTTGCAGCGTATTAATGAAGTTTTTTACTATGGTTCTGATTCCGGGTTCTGTGTCAGGAAGGGCTGGCGGGGATAATGGTTTTAGTGCAGGCTTATAAAATCCTGCAACATTTTGCGCTATCCGTTCTGCATTAGCACTGCCAGCATTGGATAACACAATCACTGAGAATCCGTCACCAGGATAGTGTTCAAAATCCGACCTGAACCCCGGAACGCCTCCGTCATGGTGCACACGCAGGTGGGTATTAACCGAATCGATAAACCAGCCGAGACCATATGGGGCGTTTGTTCCGTCGTTTAGTTTACTGGCCACCCACATTAGTTTTTTGCTGCTTTTGGTTAAAAGCGTACCGCTATAAAGCATTCGATCCCATTTTGCCAGGTTCGCTATGCTGGAAACAAAGGCTCCGCTTGGTCGCAGGGCGATCCATATATCTGCATTTTTCCAGCCTGCACTTTCTTTTTCATAGCCGCCTGCACGGTTAGGGATGATATCGGTAACGCTGTATGCGCGGGTTTGGCTCATGCCGGAAGGCTCAAAAACATGCTTGGTGATCCACCCGGCCCAGTTTGTACCGGCAACTTTTTCAATAATGGCAGCAAGTACATAATAGTTCATATTGCTATAGTCCCATTGTGTACCCGGAGGAAAATCAAGCGGTAAATGATAGATAGCTTGTATCTCTTCGCCAAGGGGTCGTACTTTGAGGGGATCAAAATCAGGGGCATCTCTAACCAGTCCCGACGTGTGGCTAAGCAGGTTGCGCACAGTGATGCTTTGCCAGGCCTGAGGCAAACTGTCCAGGTAGGCGCTGACCGGTGAATCAAGGTGTAACTTTCCGCCCTGCTCAAGCAGCATAACTGCTGCTGCAATAAATTGTTTACTGAGGGACCCAAGTTTGTACACAGTCTGTGAAGTAGCAGCAGTGCCGGTTTCAATATTAGCCAGGCCATAACTTTGCATTTTCAGGATTTTTCCCTCTCTCAAAATGGCAACCGAAAGCCCGGGTATGTGTTTTTTTGACATCATCAACCGGATATACTGACCTGTTTTTTCACCGGGCGAACCGGTAATTCCTTGAGCAAGTACAGTTAAAAAGCAGCCCGGTGCAAGCGACACCGCCATGGCAAAGATCAAAAGCGTTTTTTTCATGTTACGAATGTAACCTAATGGCAAAAACTGCGTCTTGAGAAAAGCTTTAGAAAACATCAAGAAAGCTTAATTTTAATAGATATTTACTGGATATGCTGATTAATGACCGATTTTATGTTGACCCATTACGCAATGAGGTTACCGATAAGCAAAAGGGCAAGCTTGAACGTG
>DATGFZ010000597.1:0-20658 GCA_035308805.1 Puia sp.
TTATTCAAATGAAGGGTTATGCAATTAAAAAAATTACTTTTCAAACCCGCCCGGGTATTTATGCTACAGCTAATCTATATATCCCGGATGGCAAAGGTCCATTTCCTGCAATAATTTTTATGATAGGCCATTGGCTTAAAGGTAAGATCGACAACGAGGGTCCGCAAGCAGTAGGGCATAGTCTCGCGCTCAATGGTTATGTATGCCTCAGCATTGATCCCTGGGGTTCCGGTGAACGGACTACGGTACATGGGATATTTGAAGACCATGGAGATGAGAATAATCTTGGATCATCACTGATGAATATCGGCGAAACTTTAATGGGCATGGAGATTTCAGATAACATAAGAGGCGTTGATTTGCTTTGTTCATTACCGTTTGTTGATTCAAAAAACATTGGGGCAACGGGAGCCAGTGGAGGTGGAAACCAAACCATGTGGCTTACAGCACTCGATGAACGTATTAAAGCGGCTATGCCTGTGGTAAGTGTCGGAACCTTTCAATCTTATATTATGGGAACTCCCTGTATTTGTGAGGTAGTGTCTGACGCCTTTGATATTACTGAAGAAGCAGGCATTCTTGCCCTTATCGCGCCCCGCGCAATAAAAATGTGCAATCATAAAAAGGATGACAACCCTGTTTTTTTTCCATCTGAAATGATACGCAGTTATACCAATGCCAAACCGATATTTAAATTATATGGAGTGGAAGATCATATAACTTTCCAGTTGTTCGATCTTTCTCATGGATATATGGCTGCGGACCGGGAGGCTGTGCTCGGATGGTTTGACATGCATTTGAAAGGTATTGGTAACGGTTCTTCGAAAAAGGAAATTCCATTTGAGTTACTTCCAGAAGAACAACTGATGGTGTTTGCCAAGGGACAAAGAGATGCAGATGTAATTGGTACAGTGGAATACTGCAAACAAAGAGGGAACGAATTAAGATCTGTTTTTCTGCATACAACTTCTACTGATGCAGAGTTAAAAAGAAAGGATTTGAGAAACATATTGGGAGTCACCGAAGCATCAATCTTGAATCGTGTTTACGAATATCAGTCAATAAACGGATGGCATCGTTTTGCGTTAGCGACTTCTGATAATAAACTTATTCCGTTACTGTTGCACTCTCCGCGCGATAACACTAAAGAATTTGTAATTGTCTGCAATCCTGAAGGAAAAGGAAGCATTCCACCTGGTTTAATTGATGAAATAATTAAATCGGGAAAAGGAGTTGCTATTGTTGACCTTTCCGGCACAGGGGAAGCATCTTCAACTTTTGCAGGAAATAATTACCATTTAGGTGGACTTCGCACTATTGCAAGGTCGGAATTATGGTTTGGAAGAACATTGATTGGTGAATGGGTAAAAGAGCTTAAGATCCTAACTCAATTCATCAACTCCAAATACAAAAATGTGAAAATAAGCATAGATGGAAGTAAGGAAGCCGGATTGGCCGGATTATTTCTGAGTGCAATGGAAGGCAATGTTGATCATCTTACTTTGCGTGAAGCCCCCGTCAGCTATTTATTTGATTTCCGGGAAGGTGTTGATTTCTACAGCGCCGCCATCAATATACCTGGTTTTCTTAAATGGGGGGATGTTTCATTAGCTGCGGCTCTTAACGGTAAAAACATTGAATTCATTAACCCGGTCACAATATGCGGGCAAAAGATAACAGGAAACAGGTTATCGGAATATCAAAGAGAATTTAAAAAGCTAAGATTAATCTACAGACAACCCGGGAATACAATATTCAAATAGTATGGGCAAATACCGTTACCGAATCCTTGCATTGGTATTTATGGCTACCACGATTAACTACTTTGACCGTAGTATAATAGGTGTAATGGCGCCGACCCTACAAAAACTTTTCAATTGGTCAAATAAGGATTATGCAGCCATCATTGTTTCCTTCAAAATTGCTTATGGAATAGGGTTGCTGTTCATGGGTAGCATTATTGACCGCCTTGGCACCAGAATAGGATATACTATTTCTATCGTTACCTGGAGCATATTCGGGATGCTGCATGCCGTCATCAGGCCGGCTTTCAGTTTAATTGGTTTTATTGTCGCGCGTTTCGGCTTGGGAATTGGCGAGTCGGGAAATTTTCCTGCAGCAATTAAAACAGTAGCAGAATGGTTTCCAAAAAAGGACAGGGCTTTTGCTACAGGCGTTTTTGATGCATCAACAAGCGTTGGTGCGATATTGGCTCCGTTTATAGTTGGCGCTATTGTTTCTGTTGAGGGCGATAACTGGCAATTTCCATTTCTTATTACCGGTGTTCTTAGCGCGATGTGGGTATTTTTGTGGTTGAAAACTTATCAAAAACCTGAAGAACATTCAAAATTATCAAAGGCGGAGTTAGCTTATATTAACAGTGATTCCGAAAAGGAAACAAAGGAAAAAATTCCCTGGTTAAAATTATTATCAAAGAGGGAAACCTGGGCATTTTCTTTAACTACGATAACCGATGGTGTCTGGTGGTTTTACCTTTTCTGGGGCGCCAAATTTCTGGCAGATCAGTTTGATGTAGACATTAAAAACATTGGTCCTCCGTTCCTGGTTATTTTTATTATGGCGGATGGCGGAAGCCTCATTGGAGGATATGTCTCGGGTGCATTAATAAAAAAAGGCTGGTCAATCAACAAGGCCAGGAAAATAACTATGCTGGTTTGCGCGATTGTAATTTTGCCTGTCAGCCTTGTCCCTGTTATTGCAGGCAAATGGATGGCGGTTTTTTTAATTGGTCTCGCCGCAGCAGGTCATCAGTCATGGTCGATTAATGGATATACGCTGGTTCCGGATGTTTTTCCAAAGAAAGCAATTGCATCTGTAATAGGAGTTGGAAAAATGATTGGAGTGGCGGTGGCGATAATCGCTGATATTGCCTTGGGTGCAGTACTGGACAGAGCCGGTAATTCGGGTTATTTCTGGGCATTCATGATCGCTGGCTTTTCCTATATCCTAATATTGGGATTTGTGCACTTGTTGATGCCAATGATGACCCCTTTAGATGATAATTTGAATTACGTATACTCCAAATGACACGAAGTTTCTAACAATAAAAAAGGCGACTGAAATCCTTTGTTTCAGAACGCTGGATTCGCTAACACCTCAGGAGGAGACCATTATCATGCATCGGATGAAAATGGAAACAAGAAGCCAAATAGTATATACCATGAATATTAATGAAAATCCTGAGGAAATTTGGATTGGATTAGCTAAAGTTCAATCAACGAAAGAAATGGGAGTTCTCGAAAATGCAAAAAATGCCTATGTAAATGTTCTTGGACTAGCAAGAAATAAAATTGAATTTCGTAAAAAAGTGAAAGATGAACTTTTAAAATTGGAATTAACATTAAATAGGTTGGAAGAAATTCAAATTTTCAAAGACCGCATAAAGGAATATTCAGTCGATAAGTCAATTCATAATCTTGCTAAAAAAATTAATAATAAAAATAAAAAAATATTATTCTCAACTTTTCATACTTTTCCCTAAATTTTTTTTAGGATTAGATACACTGTGATCTTTTTGACCTAAAAGCCTTCTGCATATTGTGCCTAAGTAACGTTTTCATTAGCTAAATTCGACGATGGGAGCAGCTTACGATTTAAGTCAAGCTCCTATGCTCGGCAACACAGATAGTATGGTGTTAAGCACTGTCGACCTTTATAAAACAGCAAAAGATGCGACTACCCTTAATAAATTTTTCAATCATATTATTTAATTCATTATAACATGAAGTATGTTTCAAATGTAGAGAATCAACAAAATTTTTTAAATGCTTGGCGAAGAACAATTATATTTTCGTATTTATATATGATCGCTATTTGTGTTCTTGGTTTTTTTGTGACTTATCGCACATAAGACTAAATGTCGCGGTATCCGCAATTCCAGTATTTTTTGTAATTATTTATTTTAAACTCACGCGAATTTTTGCAGAACAAAAAAGAAATTTTACAAGACTCATCAGCTCTATAGAAATAGACGGGAGAAAATTGACAGTTTCAACTTTGGATATAACTTTCAAAAATGGAGTTCAGATGCTTTTTCAAGTTTGGAAATAGAAGCAAATGGGATCACTTATATTTCTAGTTCACCTTCATAAAGAGTCAATACAGGTTATTAATCGGTAAACAGCGATTCAATATTTTGGTAAATGCAATTGCTTAAAAAAATAAATTCAACCATTAAAGGTTAATGCGAAGAAATTATTGGTATTGGTTCCAGATTTTAGTAATGCCGTTACCTGATCAGCACGAATGTCCCCTTTTCAAAAACGGGCCCATCTAGATCGGTTCCGGTTACAACATAAACAAAACTGCCGGAACTTTGCATACTGCCCCTGAAACTTCCGTCCCAGCCTTTACTTTTGTCATTAGTACTGAATATCTTTTCTCCCCAACGATTGTAAATGCTAAATTCCACGAGCTGAATATTTGCATTAGACGGTATCCGGTAAACATCATTTTTGCCATCTCCGTTAGGAGTAAATGCTGATGGCATATTTAACTTTCGGTACACAAAAACAGTATATTTTTTTTTAAGCTCACAACCTTCATTGGAAAGCGCAGTGAATAAAAAAATTGTCGTTGAATTTAATGGAATTGTCAAAGGATTTGGAGAATTCGGTGTGCTGAGTTTATCAGCAGGCGACCAGTTGAACGATTGCACATCTCCAATAATGGAGACTGGTAAAATAACGGTTTGACCAGGCAAAATAGTAGTGTCCGAAGATAAAAAAGCCACATCTGGAGTCTTCAAAAAATGAACTGTATCCTGGTTTGAAAAATAATTCCCGCCAGTAACACAACTTCCGCCGGATGTTGTTATCATACAATTCAGTACATCACCTTCATTGAGATGATTATCTGAAAATACTAAAGTGTCGGTCCCGATGTTAGCACCATTTAATTGCCATTGGAAAACTGTGTTTGGACCGCCATTTGCAATGGTTGCAATAAACTCAATTGAATCTCCCGGACAAACAGAATCTTTTGATGCGGCCACAGAAACAGAAGGATTCAAAACGGAGTCGACCTGAATAACTATATAATTAGATGAATCAGGATAAGGATTATAGCAAGCCTCACTTGTATCCGGAAACATGATGCATTGCACCGAATCACCATTTGAAAACGTGTTGTTGGAAAAGGAACTGGAATTTTTGCCACTAAGACCACCATTTACATACCACTCGAAGGAAGGGTTGATCCCTCCATTTGAAAATAAGGCATCAAAATTTCCAAGGGTTCCTTTACAAATCACAGAATCGCTGGTATGAATTAAAATCGAAGGGGTCAGAACCGGCTTTACTGTAATTTTTATTGTTTCAGAAGAGTCTGCCTGGTGCAGAGCGCAATTCAAACTATTTGTGAGAATGCAGCGGACACCGTCACCATTGGACAGATTGCTATTGGTATAAAAGATGCTATTTGTGCCTGTATTAATGCCATTAATCTGCCATTGATAAAAAGGAGAAGACCCTCCGTTTTTTACTGTTGCACTAAATATTATTGAGCCACCCTGGCAGATCGTGTCTTGCGAGGCATTTACGGAAACTAAAGAGGTGTCGGTGGGATTTATGGTTATGGGACCCAAAGTATCGATGCATCCGTTTTTATTTTTGACGTACGCATAATAAATACCAGATGAAGCTGGAATTAAAATAGAATCTACGAACGGTGTTTTAAATTCCTGTACTCTTTGATTCTCAAAATCAACCACGAAAAGATCACCTGATCCGTCAAACCAGATACCGCCGGGAACATTGAGCTGATTGGACGCATTCCCCGCGCCATTTCCACCGGCAACTGTTACACCACTGGTTGAGTTATTTGAACCCGATGGAAATTCCTGTATCCTATTGTTAGCAGCGTCGGAAACGTACAGATTTCCGCTCGCATTAATATAAATACTAAAGGGCGCATCTAATTGGTTAGCCGCATTTCCAATTCCGTTACCACCAGCGACGGTTATTCCGAAATTTGCGCCGGGTGCCCACATTTGTATCCTTTCGTTTGTTCTGTCCACAACATAAATATTCCCTTGCGAATCCACAAATACATCAGTTGGTCCATTGAGTTGATTGGCCGCGGGACCAGCCCCATTGCCTCCGGCTACAGTTATCCCGCTAAGGGCCCCGGGAGCCCATTTCTGGACCCTGCTATTTAACCAGTCAGCGACATATATATTTCCCGATCCGTCAACATAAATTCCGTATGGATCATTAAATTGATTCGCTAAGGCACCTGTACCATTTCCACCCGCGACAGTAACTCCATTAGCCGCTCCAGGCACCCATTCTACAATCCTTTGATTAAATTGATCCGCTATATATAAATTTCCCTTCGCATCAACAAAGATTCCGATAGGTTGCCAGAGCTGATTTGCTGCAGACCCCGGACCATTCCCCCCTGCAACAGTGGTTCCATTGGTTGAACTTGTTGATCCCGGCGGAAATTTTTGTACTCTTTCATTGACAACTTCTGAAACATATAAGTTTCCGTTCGCATCCACAAAAACATACTGAGGATTGAATAACTGGTTTGGTGCAGACCCAAAACCATTTCCTCCCGCCACTGTTATACCGCTATCTGCAGGGGAAGACATTGATGAATCAATAGGAACTCCATTTTTGATCCAGATAATTTTGCTTAAGGTATCTTGACTGGTCACCAAAATCGAATCTCCAATACAATTACCCAAAGGCTTTATAGCGGCAGGGAATTTACACTGGGGAAAAGCACTACATGATATCATAACGCTCAATGTAATTGAGGCAAGAATCTTTAGGAGCATTCACCTAAATTAAAAAAAAATAATTTGATTTGTTTATCAATAAAAACAAATTTTCTGTTCAAACTGCAATCGGAATGGCGATTTGAATAGAAAATGACGATTTGTGTTGACCAAAGTTTGCCCGAATAAATCGACGGTATTAAGCAATTATGATTTAATCGGTTTTTCCAAATGCAGGAAAATAAAAATGGAGCTCAATTCACTTCGATATTTAGATTTGATTCTAATGGAGAAAAAGCCAATGGACGAAGATGGTTTCTATGATATATTTGCGATTGATGCTATTACCGGAGCACGTCTTAGTGTTGAACACGAAAATTACATCTGAAAATGACGTGGTTTAACACGTATGCAATTTCCTTTAAAAGACAATACGGAGTTACTTGTCTGCCGGAACTTGCGGTTAGCGCTTTAAGGTGTTAGACACTCATTGTCATCAATTTGGGAAGATAAAAAATTGACTCTTCAATGTATTACTTCCCGATAGAATAAATAAAAAATGACCATTTTAGAAGATTTGCAGAAACGAGTAACAAATCAATGAAAAAAATTTTATTGCTCAATGATATGACCCGGGCATTTTGATTCAATAATAAGTTGTATCTAACGGTGATGCATGTATGGTGCAGTAAATATTTTTAATTGGTTTTTTATTTGAAACAAGTTTGATACAGGAATTTTTGATGTAAAGACTTCGATTTTGACTATTCTGGCATACGAGTTTCTAATGACCATTTGTTGTTAACTTTATGAAAAGATTTTCAGTGGACTCATGTTGTCTGTTGTGGACAATAAAATCCATTCAGAGCAGCAAGCTGAATGTTTAGAGTTCATTGTAAAAGACACGACTAAAATAATATTTTCTTCTTCAACATTTAAATATAAAATCCTATAATTACTAAACAAATATAAAATGGCAAAGACAAACATCTATCTGAACTTTCAGGGTAACACGGAAGAAGCATTTAACTTCTACAAATCAGTTTTCAGAACAGAATGGGCTGCCCCTATCATGCGTATGGGAGACATGCCACCTCAAGAAGGAATGCCACAACTTTCAGCGGACGACAAACGAAAAGTAATGCACGTATCACTTCCGATTTTAGGGGGCACAAACATTATGGGAACTGACATGCTTGAAAGTATGGGGCAAAAGCTCAATATCGGCAATAACACTACCATTTGTTTAGAGACAGATAGTAAAGAAGAAGCCGACAGAATATACAACGAGCTTTCACAAGGAGCAACCCAATGTGTTGCACCTCACGATGAATTCTGGGGCTATTGGGGTGTTTGTCTTGACAGGTTTGGAATACGTTGGATGTTCAATGTCCCAAAACAAATGTAAAATTCGCTCACCCACAAGCATTTCTAAGGGTGGATATCTTGATTTACAAAAAAGTTTTTCACTCTAAGGGTTTCTATTTAGAATGGAAAAAAATTTAAATATTTTTGTATAGTAATATTAATAACGGCAATGAATAAGTATAAATAACGATTAATTTTTCGTTTTCATACAAGCACGATTATCTGCGCTGGAAAATTTGTTTTTTTGAGTTCTAATTTGTAAATTCAATAAACCTCTTACCATTGAAACCCTTAACTTACGTCACATTATATTTTTGTGGGCTGACTTTAAGTACATCAGCTCAAAACTTGCAGCGAAATGCGATTAAACATTCTTTGAATTCGCTTACTGCAAGCTCCCTTCTTTTTACTTCGCGAATAGTTGTGGTTACCATAGCGCCTGACTGGAAGCCATCTGCAGATGCTGTTAACATCAATAAATCAGTGCTCGCTGATTCCGTTTTCCGCTATCGTAATAAATCAAAGAACCGCGATAGTATTTTGTCGATGGTTCAATTATTTGATACTTTGGGAAACTTGGTCGAAAGGCAACAATTCTCGCTTACTACCCTTATCTAAAAAGTCCAGCACAAATTAATAACTGTAATGTATATACGAAAATAAAACTTACCGGAATCGGGGGGATCAGAAAAATGATTTCAATGTTAATTAAAAAGAATTCTTAAACTCCCAAAAAATATATCCTTAGTATATTTTTATTATTTTTGGGCTTCAAAATTGAGTTTTTTTTAAGGTTGGTATATTTTCAGAGACATGCTTAAAGCTGATAAAATTCAAAATGTAACACAGGAAATTTATTTTATGGCTGTTGCTATGAAATCTATGCCTGGCGTTGGTTTCAAAGGATAGGAAATTCCTGCATTTTTAGTCAAAAGAGAAAAAAGATCATGATAAAAGGCAATTTGAAGATCGTTTTGTGTTATTTGTTTTTACTTTTTTCAGCTGGTAAGATAATCGCACAGCCAACTAATTCAAAGGTAAAATCACAATGTGTGGCTGTTATTCCTTTTGAACAGATAGACCATCTTATTTACCTGCCGGTATCCGTCAATGGCTCAAAACTCAGATTTGTTTTGGATGGCGGTTCCAGCGTATTTGTTATTGATTCTTCAAAAGTAAAACAACTCAGCCTGAACACAGCAGGCAAAGGAAAAATACAGGGTGCTGGATCAGGGAGTGTTGATGTAACCTATACCGATAGTATAACTTATAATTTGAATGTGATTAAAATCACCATTCCCAAAAGCACGATTATCAACCTCACTAATGCTATACCCGGTCAGAAGATTGACGGCATTGTCGGTTTTGACCTTTTTGATAAATATGTTGTTGAAATTAACTATCATGCCAATACGCTCAGGCTTTTTGACCCTAAAAGTTTCTTTTATTCAGGCAGTGGAAGCCGTATTCCGATCACAATAAAACGAAAACTAATTTATGCGCATGCGAAAGTCAAAGTAGCCGGACATACGCCTGAAGTACATGAATTTGTCATAGATTCCGGCTCATCAGATAATGTAGATGACGATCTTATAGCCAAATCAACTTCACCTAAGACTGAAGGAAACGGGGGTGTTGGCCTTGGGCAAACTTTTAAAGTGAAGGTTGGATATATAGAATCATTTCAGATAGGCAAATACGTGGTTAAGAATATTAAGGGAATTTCCGGGGCAGAAGTAATCGGCAACGGGTTTTTGCACAACTACACGGTTTTTTTTGATTATAGTCGTAAACAAATCATATTAGAATAAATGAACCTAAATAAAGAGGTTAACCCCAGCCCCTATCAATACAGTTTGATAATCTCAAATTAATTTATTGAAGAAATTGGTTAATATTCCTTGTCGTGGTTGGGTTTACCTATCCCAGTTTCCGCGTAATCTTTAAGGCTTTTCATATAGCCGCCCCAATGGTAATTGCAATTAGCGTAAAACAAGGTTTGAGAGGCCCAATCGGCCTGCGTAAACATTAACTCTGTTTTCCCATCTTTTTCATTTAGCTCAAATGTGAGTTGTGTGCCTATCCATTCCTTATCTCCGCCAACACACTCCCACGCAACAAACTTATTTTTTTCAAGTTTGGTCACTTTCATCTTATTGTGATATTGTTTGCCAAATTTGAATTCATTAATAAATCCTAATTCAGCTTTTGCAATGGTTTCCCTGGTCCACCAGCCTGCAAGGCCGTCCTGCTCTGTAATAGCGCGATATACTTTTTCTGCCAGAGTTTTGATAACTACATAATGTTTAATGTCTGCCATGATGTTAGATTATAAATGTCCGTTTTATATTTGCAAAGGTATACCGATTAGCGATCATGAATGCCCAGAAATAACCCGAATTACCGACTCTGTACAGTACTGCACCCAAGGCAATATCAGCGATTATCGCCGCCGCCATCTTCATTCTATAGAATAAAAATTATGTCAATAAATCAAGTAACACAAATGGGCTTCAAATTAAATTAATTATAAAATATATTTAAAAAGGGACGCAATGAAAACATTGGTGAAGTGTCAGCGAACCAAAAAGCGACGAAAAGTAAAGTAATTCGAAAGTTGACCAAAATTAAAAAGCTCACAACCAATTGATTTGTGAGCTTTTGAGTCCTTTTGAGATATTTCTGGTGATCCCGCTGGGATTCGAACCCAGGACCCCTACATTAAAAGTGTAATGCTCTACCAGCTGAGCTACGGAATCATCCCTTTTTTTGGGAGTGCAAAAATACTCTAAAATACATTGGCCCCAAATTTTAAAAATATTATTTTCCCCATGCAATTTCGTAATTATCAACATTTCTTTTTATCTGCCACAGCAAGTAATGTATTTTTGCAACATTAAATACATTCATGTCTTTCTTTTATAATAAAGTAGTTGTTGTTACCGGTGGAAGTGATGGCATTGGTAAAGCGCTAATTGACGCTTTGATTCCACTCGGCGCTAAGGTTGCTACCTGTGGTCGCAATTATGATAAATTATATCAATTGCAAATGCAATACGCAAATGTCTTATTGCATGCCGTAGTATGTGATGTAAGTAAAGAAGATGAATGTCAAAGATTTATTGAATCGACTATTGAAACATTTGGAACTATTGACATCCTGATTAACAATGCCGGAGTAAGCATGCGCTCTTTATTCGAAGACACCGATATCGAAGTGTTGCGAAGATTGATGGATGTCAATTTTTTTGGGGCAGTATACTGCACCAAAAGCGCCTTACCGGAGATCATGAAGCAAAAGGGAACAATTGTAGGAATATCTTCAACTGCCGGTTATCGTGGTTTGCCCGGTAGAAGTGGTTACTCTGCCTCTAAATTTGCGTTGCAGGGTTGGCTCGAATCATTGCGAACGGAATTATTAAAAACCGGCGTGCACGTAATGTGGGTTAGCCCGGGATATACTGCATCAAACATTCGTAATGCAGCATTAAACGGTAAGGCAGAATTGCAGGGTGAAAGTCCGTTGGACGAAAGCAAATTGATGACTGCCGAGGAATGTGCAAGACGGATTTTACAGGCAATTGAAAAAAGAAAACGCACCGTGACTCTTACTGCAACAGGTAAATTAACCGTTTTTATGAATAAATTTTTTCCTTCATTATCAGATAAACTGGTTTATAACTTCTTCTTCAAAAAAAATAGCCTGGTGAAATAATTTCTCTCAACCAACCTGCTTGCATAAATGCCATTGATAACCCTTACATCGGATATTAGCGAACAAGATTATGTAATTGGCGCTGTAAAAGGACAACTGTTGCAAATAAATCCGGAGTTTTCGATTGTGGATATTTCTCATGAGCTCTCTCCTTTTAATTATTCACAGGCTGCTTACGTTTGCCGCAATGCGATAAAACATTTTCCCCCTTTCACGTATCATATTATTTTGATTAGTTTGTTTGAACAAAAACCCGAATATTTGTTACTGGCATTTCATAATCAGCAATATTTTCTTTGCGCTGACAATGGATTACTGAGTATGATCATTGACGGAAAACCCGAAGCGATTATTGGTTTGCCATTGGATAAAACTGCAATTAAAAATACTTTGTATTGTACCAGAGTTATGGGAAATGCAATTAATGAAATTGCTGATGGGAAAGATTTGAGGAAGATCGGTGCTGCTGATTTTTCATTTAAACAGAAAAATAATTTGCGTGCGATGCTTGGTGATAATTGGATCGAAGGCCAAATACTTTTTATTGACAATTTTGAAAACGTCGTTGTAAATATTACCCATGAGGAATTTGAAGAACAACGAAAAGGCAGGAGTTTCCGGATTGTTTTTAAGCGGGATGAAGTGATAGATAAAATAAGTGAAGCTTATGGTGATGTTGCAGAAGGGGAGAAGCTGGCATTATTTAATTCTGCCGGATATTTAGAGATTGCCATGAACAAAGGAAATGCTGCAGGCTTATTCGGTTTGCAAAAATTTACAGATCAATCGCAGAGTCAGTACATGCAAACGCGATTATTTTATCAGACAGTGAAAGTTTTTTTTGAGTGAGCAGTTTTCCAAAAGATCAACGGAGACCCGTTGAGCAGCTCAGCTTCACCGCACCGGTCATATAATGAGTTGGTTGCCTGTCCAAGGAAGGGATTGAAAACCTCGCCATTTTTCGGAAACCTCCGGCTTTGCTGAAAACTATTTGACTTATTCGAATCCTGGGATCAGTAAAACCCAGGTCAGCAATAGCGCCAATGGTTGACGGATGGTGAAGCAAAGATGATGCTGCGCAAAGCTGAAGCCGGGATTCAAATAAGTTAAAAAGGAAGAGGTTGATACAAACAAAACACCATCTGAGGTTCCAGTGCTCTGCTTTTTATTTTTTACTTTTTACTCTGTTTCAGAAAATTAATCGTTAAAAGGCATGAACTCCCTCTATCATTATGCTCATAACCTTATATTTGCGAATTCTTTTTTAAAATAATGCTTATGAACTTTAATAAAGTAAACAATATTGTGGGTTGGATTGTGTGTGTTTTTGCCTGCACGGTTTACATTATGACGATGGAACCTACCGGAAGTTTTTGGGATTGCGGCGAGTTCGTCTCCAGTTGTTATAAATTGCAAATTCCGCATCCCCCCGGAGCGCCGTTGTTTGTTATTCTGGGGAGATTTTTTATTATTCTTTTTGGTGATAATCCGCATACTGCTGCGCGCGGTGTGAATTTTATGAGTGCATTGTTAAGCGGATTTTCCATTCTTTTTCTATTTTGGTCAATAACACATTTTGCAAGGAAGATTGTGCAAAAAGACAACGTGGAACTGACCGGTCAGCAACTTTTTACCATCATGAGCGCGGGTGTTGTGGGTGCCATTGCCTATACGTTTTGCGATTCATTTTGGTACAGCGCTGTTGAGGGCGAAGTTTATGCATCTTCGGCATTTTTTACCGCGTTGGTTTTCTGGTCAATTTTAAAGTGGGAGCACAGCGCAGATAAACCCGGTGCAGACAAATGGCTCATTTTTATTTTTTATATGATGGGTTTGTCGATTGGTGTTCACCTGCTCAACCTCCTGACCATTCCCTCGGTGGTCATGGTATATTATTTTAAAAGATATAAGACTACGGGATGGGGAACTTTTTTTGCTTTTATCATCGGTTGCGCAATCACAGGCTTTGTTCAAAAATTTGTAATCCAGTACACCATCAAAGGATCCGCTTTGTTCGATATCTGGTTTGTTAATGACCTGGGAACTCCCTTTTTTACGGGCTTTGCATTCTTTTTTGTTTTATTGACGGCAGTTATCGTTTTCGGCATCAGGCTGGCCGTAAAAAAGAAATATTATTTTCTGAAATTAGGCTTGTGGGGATTTGCATTTATGCTGCTTGGATATTCAACTTATTTCACCACGATGATTCGTTCCACTGCTGATCCGGCGGTCGACATGTTCAACGTGGATAACCCGGTGAGTCTGGTGGGATACCTGGCGCGTGATCAGTATGGAGATTGGCCGATCGTCTATGGTCCTGATTTTACAGATCAGGTCCCGCGTACCGCAGATGGTGATTTATATGTTAAGGGAAAAGATAAATATGAAATAGCCGGCAAAACTTATTCACAGGAGTGGGGCAACACCCCATCTGCGCATTTATTTCCGCGCATGTATAATGCAACCAACGAGCGCCAGGAAATTGATACGTACAAACAATATGCAGGTTTGGGGGAAGGCGATCAGCCGACCATGGTTGATAATATCAAATATTTCATGAGTTACCAGGTGGGCTGGATGTACCTCCGTTATTTTATGTGGAATTATTCCGGCAAGCAAAACGATCTCGAAGGATTCGGTGATATCAGGGATGGTAATTTTATTACCGGGATTTCTTTTATTGACAACGCGATGTATGGGGATCAAAGCAAGCTACCGGATACGATCCACACTTCCAATAAATCCTATAACCGGATGTTTTTGCTTCCGCTTATTTTAGGAATGATCGGGATGATATTTCAATACAACAGAAATCGAAAGGATTTCACGATTGCCATGCTGCTGTTTTTCTTTACCGGATTTGCGATTGTTATTTATCTGAATCAATCGGGTCACCAGCCACGCGAACGTGATTATGCTTATGCCGGATCATGTTATGCTTATGCTATCTGGATTGGATTATCAGTGCTTTACTTTGTTGACCTAATCTCCAATTGGGATAAGAAAATTTTAAATTTAATGTTGGTAGGCGGCGCATTTTTCAGTTTTATCTTTCTGGCATTTGGCATTGCCAGTCATTCCGGAATGATTCCGGGAATTGGTTTTGCAGCCATTTTTGCGCTGGTTGCCTTTGGGTTTCCTTATTTGCTTAAGCTGATACCGGATAAAAAGAACGCTGTTATCTTGGCTTCAGTATTATCATTTGGCGTACCTGTGCTGATGGGGCAACAGGAATGGGATGATCATGACAGAAGCAAAAAAACCTTAGCCAGGGATTTGGCAAAAGATTATCTTGAAAGTTGCCCTCCGAACGCCATGTTATTTTCCTTTGGCGATAACGATACCTACCCATTGTGGTACGCTCAGGAAGTTGAGGGTATCCGTCCTGACGTTCGTGTAGTAGTAAATAGTTTGCTGGGTACGGATTGGTACATGAACCAGCTGCGTTACAAAATAAATCAAAGCGCACCGTTCGATGTGATTTTTACCCCTGAACAAATACAGGGGGATAAACGCGACGCGATTTATTATACCGCATTGCCGGGCTTTGATAAAAATAAATATTATGATTTGTATGACATGCTGAAGAATGTTATTGGAAGCGATGATCCAAAGTACACACGTACAACAGAAGATGGATTGCAAACATTTAATTTATTTCCGGTAAGGAAGTTTTCTTTCCCGGTAGACAGCGCTACGGTCATATCCAATGGCACCGTTCATCCAGGGGATAGCATTGTCAGCGAATTAAAAATTGATATTTCTCCCAACAGGCAGTTTCTTTTAAAAAATGACCTGGCTATTTATGCCGTTATTGCGGCAAGTAAATGGAAACGCCCTATCTGTTTCACGTCCACTCAGGAGTTACGCGACCTTGGATTGGAAAAATATGTTCGACTTACGGGTTTGGCGTACCAGCTTGTGCCTGTTGAAAATGGCTATGTAGATAATGACCTGGCGTACAAGAATATCATGCAAAATTTTGCATATGGCGGTGCGGAAAAAGATGGCGTTTATTATGATGAAGAAAATCGCCGTCACTTGAATTCCATCCGTCTGGCACATGCAGAGTTAGCGCAGTCCCTCGTTACTGCCGGCAAAAAAGATTCAGCCCAAAAGGTGCTGGAACATTTTGATGAGCACGTGCGTGAATCCAATTTCCCATATGGCATGACGACAAATTACGGCAATCAGCAGGACGCAATTTCAACCCAGTTTTTACTCGCTTGTTATCAAGCCGGCGATATGAAACTTGCTGCAAAAGTCAAAGCATCATTGAAAAAGGACCTCCAGCAACAAATGCGATACTATAAATCTCTTGGAGATGAGGTGATGAATGATGATCAGCTTGCAAACAACGCCTACGGCGTTATGCAAAATAAAGGTGGTAATTTGTCTGACAGACAAGGGGAATTTGCAAATGATATTGTAACTACGTACAGTATGTTGATGAGGATTGCAGACATGGAAAAACAGTATGAAGCTGCGCCGGGGAACAAAAATCAACAGGGTACTGAAAAATCACCGATAATAATCAATACGCCGTCCGCGCCAAAATCGGATACGAAAAGTAAAAAATAAATTAACCTGTCTGATGGTTCTCCGTCCGGCAGTTATTTAAACCAACACTGCTTAACGCGCAATGCCTCTTAAAAACCTTATATGGCATTGCTGCAACAAAATTCTCTGCAAATTGTTGTAGTAATAAAATATTTTTTTCGAATGGAGAATTCAATCACACGCAAAAATATTGCGTAACTTCATCAGTGAAGAATTAAAGTCAAGTAATTTTGTGTACTAATGATAGGGTTTCATTTCGATAAATATGATCCGAGGCAACAAGGCAAATCAAAATTTGAACAGCTCCTTGATCTGTTCATGCAATTACTCACGTATACCAATGGTGATGTTGGCGAAGCTTTGCAATGGATGAATCAATTGGACAAAGAATATGATCTTACAAACGAAGAATACGGAATGGGAGATTTTATTGACGACCTAAAAGATAAAGGATATATTGACGAGAACAAACAAAACGGAAGCATTGAGATTACTCCAAAAACGGAGCAAGGCATACGCAAACGCTCACTGGAAGAAATTTTCGGCAAGCTGAAAAAAACCAAACAGGGGAATCACAATACTTTTAAACCAGGATTGGGAGACGAAATAAACCCGGAAACAAGACCTTTCCAGTTTGGTGATATGCTCGAGCAAATTGATTTCACTGAATCAATACGCAATGCGCAAATAAATCATGGCATAGAAAGCTTCAAAATGCAGGAAGACGATCTGCATATTCGCGAAACAGACTTCAGATCGCAAACCTCTACAGTACTGATGATCGATATTTCCCATTCCATGATCCTTTACGGAGAAGACCGGATTACACCCGCAAAAAAAGTGGCCATGGCTTTGAGTGAACTGATCACTACAAAATATCCTAAAGACACACTGGACATTGTAGTATTTGGCAATGATGCGTGGCCGGTTGAAATAAAAGACTTGCCGTATTTGCAGGTTGGTCCGTATCACACAAATACGGTAGCCGGATTGGAAATGGCTATGGATATCCTGCGAAGGAGAAGAAATCCGAATAAACAAATCTTTATGATAACCGATGGCAAGCCAACCTGCCTGAAATTCGGGAAAAAATATTATAAAAATAGTTTTGGGTTAGATAGAAAAATAACAAACCGTTGTCTCAATCTTGCGGCACAATGCAAGAAACTGAAAATTCCTATCACTACTTTTATGATTGCCAGCGACCCTTACCTGCAACGATTTGTCAATGAATTTACGGAAACGAACAATGGTAAAGCATTTTTTGCTTCGCTCGATCGTCTTGGTGCATTCATCTTTCGCGATTTTGAAAGTGGAAAAAGAAAAACAGTTTATTAACCACTTGATCTCCTGGCAGGGAAATCAGAGGTGGATCATCGTTCAATGAACCTTACAATTCCTGGATATATATGCCCATCTCCCCAGACTACGGAGCTCGCGAGATGTCTGATGGGGTGGTTTTATGTGGTCCTTAGGAAGGTATCGAATCAAGGGATGTGGTACATAAGCGCGGCTACATGATATAGGAAATAAACAATTGAGGGAACTAAAACCAAAAGTTTATCATCCCGTATTGATCAGTAAAAAAAGTAACTGAAGATAAAAATAAATCGTACATAAGAATATGAATATTGAAAAAATTAACACTTTGGGCGAATTAAAAAGAGCAGGCTACGTTCGCAAAACGGTGAAGGAAGAAATACGTGCCAACCTTATCAAAAAACTGCAGAATAAGGAAGTCACTTTCCCGGGGATTGTTGGCTATGAAGATTCTGTCGTTCCCGATACGGAGCGTGCATTATTATCACGCCATAACATTTTGTTTTTGGGATTGCGCGGGCAGGCAAAAACAAGGATGGCGCGCCAGATGATCTCCTTGCTGGATGAATATATTCCATTTGTTTCGGGAAGCGAAGTGAATGATGATCCGCTGTTTCCGATCACGAAATTTGCCCGTGATGTCATCGCTGAAAAGGGAGATGCCACGCCGGTGACATGGTTGCACCGCGACGATCGTTACGGCGAAAAGCTTGCGACGCCTGATGTGAGTGTTGCTGATCTGATCGGCGATATTGACCCGATCAAAGCGGCGAACCTCCGTTTGAATTTTGCTGACGAACGCGTTATTCATTTCGGGATCATTCCAAAAAGTAATCGTGGGATTTTTGTGATCAATGAGATCCCGGATCTTCAGGCACGCATTCAGGTTTCATTATTTAATATTTTGGAAGAAGGCGATATTCAGATACGTGGATTTAAATTAAGGATGCCCCTGGATATTTTATTTGTATTCACCGCCAATCCGGAAGATTATACCAATCGCGGAGCCATTGTAACCCCGCTGAAAGATCGTATCGAAAGTCAAATTCTCACGCACTATCCGAAAAGCATTGACATGGCTTTGGCCATTACGGAACAGGAAGCTGATGTACATGAAGACCAAAAAGTAAGAGTTAAAGTGAGTGATCTCGTGAAGCGATTAATAGAGCAGGTTGCATTTGAAGCCAGAACGAGCGAATTTGTCGATAAGAAAAGTGGAGTAAGCGCACGGTTGACCATTGCCGCATTTGAAAATGCAATCAGTGCCGCAGAACGTCGCTCGATAATCAATAAAGAGAAAGAAACGCAGGTTTGGATGAGTGATCTGGTCGGAATTATTCCATCCATAACCGGAAAAATCGAATTGGTATATGAAGGTGAGCAGGAAGGCCCTTATCAAGTCGCGTTTAATTTATTGGAAAAAGCCTTTCGTTCGCAGTTTATCAATTATTTTCCGAATCCTGAACAGTTAAAAAAACGAAAAGCAGGAGAGACGAAAGAAGAAAATCCTTTTAAACCAATCACGAGTTGGTTTGATAAAGGCAACCAGTTGAATTTATTTTTCAATACAAAAGATGAAGAGAAAATCCAGCAGCTGTATAAAGTGGATGGGCTTCACGCTTTGATAAAAAAATATTTTAAGCACGCAAACGAGAAAGAGACTGCGCTGCTGATGGAATTTGTTTTACACGGATTGGCTTCGTATTCGATGATCAGCAAAAAAATTGTGGAAGGAAAAATCGAGTTTAAAGACCTGATAGGGTCCATGGTGAACCTGGGTTCTGGAACTTACAGTACCGACCAGGATTTTGACGGTGACGATTTTAATTAGCTTAGAGTCTGTAAGCCATGCCAATTCTTATCATCCTTGCAAAAGCATCATTCGCTCCCCCTGAATTATTTGAGTAATTCACTAATCCAACAGAGTAACCGATATACGGGCTGATTCTTTTATAATTGACTGCGATCTGGATCCTTCTTCTGAAGTCAAACAGATTGGAATGCGCGTTATTGGTTGTGATGACCTCACTTCCGTCTGAAGTCTTTACGTTTCCATTTTCCCAGCTTTTTACCTTGAGCGCCAGTTCAAATCCACCGGTAATATCCAAGGAGATATTTTTAGCTTTAATTCTATAGCCAATGTGGGGAAAAAAATTGACGTATCCGAAATTTAAAAAAGCCTTTCCTGTGGCAGGATAGTTTGTATTGGTATTGCCATCATAATCAGCGATCTCGTCAATGAGAATTTTGCTTCGCAGTACTTCATATCCCAGATCAAATCCTAAAATGAAGTTCCAGCTTGCGATGTGATTGCGCTGCAAGGAAAAGCCATAACATAAAGCATTTCTCGAGCCATAAGCATTATTGGTATAGCCGGATTTGGTGGTGGAATTATAATTGACAAAGGTGGCTGCCTCTGCCGACTGACCTGCAAAGGAAAACAAGCCTGAGTTAAAAGATAAACTTGTTTCTGTCTTTTGCTCAAAGGAATTTGCAAAGCAGAATCCTGATAATATTATTATCAATACAGACCTTCTTTTTGTGAATTCTTTCATGGAGTAAGCATTAAAGGTTCCTTTGTAAATCTACAAACTCTATGCTACAAATCATCAATATCTTACCTGCACACTAAATTTGCCTTCAGGCTCGCCGAGCTCGCTGGCAGCGGCATTGCTGATACGGATTGTCAGTCCGTCACTTTCTTTCATATCCGGCAGCTGACCCAACACCTTTGCATATACGCTCTTTTGGGTTGCAGGAGCAATGACTTTTACGATTGTTCCTACCTGAACGTTATTCATCAGTGCATAATATTTTCCGTCCTGCCAGCCGCTGGTACTTTTAAAAGTACCGGCTGTCCCGGTTGTTGATTTTGAACCTTCATTGTATTCACCAATAAAAAAGCCCCCACTTCCATTATGACTGGAAGTCGTTGTATTTCGCGCAGGCA
>DATGFZ010000598.1:0-5020 GCA_035308805.1 Puia sp.
TGCCCTTTCTGGTTAAATGAAATTATTTTCTTAGCCTTGTCCGCACTGATCACTACCATCCGGTAGTGAATGATCTGTTGGGGAAAATAAATGATAAAGGCAGCATGTATAGTCCAGTTTGCGTAAGCGCTTGACAACAACCCCTCTTTAATATTCCGGGGTAAGCTGTCTTTCTTTAATTTCATTTCCGTGTTAAGCCATTCTCCCGCAGCATCGAATTTCGCTTCGGATTCTGTGCTGTCCAGCAAAAAGTACACATGAAACCCGGAGGATGTATCGCCGCCCCATTGGATCTTCATTGCCTGCGGGAACATCGAACTAAAATTACTTTTTGCCTTTGCAGGAATTGATTTTACCTGACAAAACCCTCCTGTACAAAAACAGGCTGCCGCAATAATTAATACGGGAATCCGTATTTTCCTATGGATCGTCATCACATCAAAACGAGTTGGTGATAATTTTGACCTGTCTCCATGCTTTCGAACGATAATTTATCTTTTCCACATTAAAAAGTCATTAAAACAAAATTAGAAATAAGAAAAATGCTTAATAAATGGTTCCATTGGCGCTCCTTATAAATGATCAGGACCTATAAAACTTACGCCTTATAAGTCCTGTTATTGCCTGACCCGTCCTATAATCAATTATTTTTTCTCAAGCAATTTGAAGAACTGATCCAATTGGGGAAGGATAATGATCCGGGTGCGTCGATTCGCTGCGCGACCCGCGGCAGTTTCATTTGTATCCACGGGGAGGTATTCACTTCGGCCGCCCGCTGCAATATGAGCAGGATTTAATCCATATTTATATTGAAGAATACGAATTACAGATGTTGCTCGTTTGACTGAAAGATCCCAGTTGTCTAAAAGATCCCCTTTATGAAAGGCTACATTATCTGTATGACCTTCCACCATGAATTCAATATCCGGCTGATTCTTTAATACCTCGGCAACTTTGCCTAGAACTTTTTTTGCTTTTTCTGTTACCTGGTAGCTTCCGCTTGAAAAAAGGAGCTTATCGGAAATATCAATATACACTACGCCCTTGTCCACTTTTATATTGATGTCCTTATCATTCAAGTCACCGATAGCTCCTTTAAGATTGTTTACCAGGGCCATATTCAGAGAGTCTTTATGTGCCAGTGCAGACTGCAGATCGTGGATGTACGCGTCTTTTGCACCAATATTATCAAGCGATTGTTTTATGCTTTTTGCCTGTGAACTGGAAATCACCGACATATCCTCCAACTGCTGTAATGCCTGTGTATTGTTGGCCTTCAGAAAGGCAATTTGCCTGTTCAGGTCATCTATTGCTGACTGATCGCTGCTTGCTTTTTTACTAAGCGATGCATCAAGGGCGTTTTTTTTATTATTACAATCCTTAAGATCGTTTTGTAACAGACCATATGATTTGTTCAGGTCGTCATACTTGGACTGCAGTGTTTTGAATTTTTTACTGCTCACGCAGGAAAAGAGCATGACCGGTAAAAGGCCGATTAAAGCGAGGTTGTTGATACGCATGTTTATTTTTTGTTTTAAAATGAGGAATTCATGTTGAAACCGGATTCATTGTACTTATATCCTCACGTTACCTTATACATCCTTGTTGCCGAGTGCAAATAATCGAGGGGATTAAATGCATTATCAAAAACATTTTTCAATTCATTCAATTTTTTTTCGAGTGCTTCTATTTTCATTCCTATTATGTTATCATTCGAATATTGTTTAAGCAGATCGCCGTACTCGTCCATATTTTCGTGCATACGAAAAGTTATTTGACCGAAACGCAGCTTGAGCGCCTGGACATCCATCAGTGAAAAATAAATATTTTCCTTCCAGTCTTTGGGTACAGATGTTTTTTGCGACGAGACCAGCGCTGCGGCTTTTTGTCTCAGCCCGGTTATATAATTGTACCTTCTCTCCGCGTCACTTTCATTATTAAAATTCAAATCAAAGTCCAGGGCGGATATGCCAAGCAATTTTAAATTTTGATTTAAAATGGTATCATAATGATTATCCATTTCATTTAATTCTTTGGTGATCGAATTCCAATCATGTTCAACGCTGCTTTTGTCATGCGCGAACTGGCTCAGCTTGGTGGTCAGTTCAAACATTTTCTCGCTTTCTTCTTTCAACTGCTTTTGTTTCCTGCCCAAAGAATTGATAAAGCTTTCAACACCTGAAAAAAACAAAACGGTTACGGGGCCTCCCAGAGGAATTGAACTGGCAACTGTACCGGAATAATCTACCATATTGGCCAGTATCGTCAGAGAAATATTATTGTTTTTATTTTTTTCCATGTACCCGTGAAACTTTTCGTACCAATTTTTATATCCCGGATAGTCTTCCGGATTTGTGGTTTCACTCAGCAACTCAAAAAATTCTTTCGATGTTTTGAAGAGCAGTACGGGCTTTATTTCCCTGTCCATATAGACAAGGTTTACCACAGCTGCCTGGTAATTTGCCTGAAACACGTTCAACTCGTTTTGTTCCACTGCTTTTTCTTTGTCTTCAAGAGCCTGCACTCTTTCCAGCAGCTTATCGGCTTTTTCTCTCGCATTGTTTGTTTCCCTGATGGATACATCCAGGCTGTCTACTTTTCTGTCCAGGCGCACCACTGTTGAATCGAGTGATTTCGTTTTCCTGTCGAGACTTGTTTGTATGTCCGACAGGACTTTTTCCCTGACTAATTTTTCCGAATTGAGTGAATCTGCTCTTTGCGCAAACGCAATCGTTTCAGAAAAAAACAAAAAGCCTGCTAATAAAACATTTTTCATTTTAATAGAGTAAGGGTTGAATTACCGAATTTAATTTTTGATGAGCCTAAAGATTACATAATTTTTAAGGTATTTTCCGCTTCTATCGTTAATACCTGCAACTTCGAGTCACGCATCAGCATATCGGAAATATCGAGTCCGGAAAAATCTGATATCTTTATTTCTTCAGGATTAGTTAACAAAATGTCTGCATCCACCAATTTTGCAAAACGTAAGGCTGTACGTGCAATGTTCTGCCCTGAAATGATCTCATGGAATACCTGGCAATTCACTTCTCCTTTCAATAGCCTGAAAGTTTCAATCAACGTGTGCGATAGAGACGCATCGTAATCGGCAAACCCATTTAATTTGTTCAACATGGAAACCAAATACACCGTAATATTTTTTTTCCATGCCAGCGGGACCAACAATTCTAATTTTCGTTTCGGGATATTTGACCGGACCGGGATAACTATTGATTTTATTTTATTATCCAGCGAGCCGGGCTTTGCCGTTAATACCGCGCATCGGGATTTTTTTGCCAGGTGCCCGGGAAATATTTTTTTCTTAATCGGGAAAAATTTCCTGTTTGAATTTTTTGCGATGATGATCAGGTCCGGATGAATGTCATTCGCCTTTTCGACAATCGCGTTTTCGAACGAATGACTGCTGACAATCTGGGCATCAACCCTTACATTTTGACTCGTAAAATGTAAAAGCTTGCTTAATTGCTCGAGTTGGGAAATCTCGTTGACATGAGGTTCATTCCAATGCCTCTTTGACCTCACCACATGCAAAAGATGAACATCAGCCCCGCCCGCATCTGCGAAATCAATGGCTTTGTTAACTGCCAATTCGGTGTTGGAGGAAAAATCAACAGGCAATAGAATATTTTTAAATGCGGGCATCAAAAAGGAATTGATTGAATACTAAACCCAATGTTGCACGCTGTCATTAATTAACTGTGAGAACGAGATTAGAATGTGATTAGAAAATGATATCTGGGCGGATTTTAACTATTCTGATGATGTAATTTGCATGTTCAAAACCAGCCGGTTCAGATTTTAATTTAGTTAACTACGAGTCATGCCAGAAAGAAAAATATTGGTGGTAGAAGACGAAAAAAAAATTGCTGACACCCTGAAAGTTGGTCTTACAGAAAATGGCTTTTATGCAGAAGTCGCCTATGACGGACTCATTGCCCAAAAGTTATTTGAAGCGCATGCCTATGATCTGGTGATCGTGGATATTAATTTACCCGGCATGAACGGATTTGAATTGTGCAAATTCATGCGCTCCCGAAACGTCAATCTGCCAATCATTATGTTGACCTCAATGAGTACCTTAAATGATAAAATTGAAGGGTACAATGCAGGGACAGATGATTACTTGGTAAAACCTTTTGAATTCAGGGAATTAATCATGAAGATTCGTGTACTCCTCAAACGCACTCTTTCGGAAAATATACCTGTTGGGAATATTTTACGTGCCGCTGATCTCGAAGTAAACCTGGACAGCAAAGAGGTGAAAAGAAACAATATAAAAATTAACCTTACCGCTAAAGAATTTCAATTGCTGGAATATTTTCTCCGCAATAAGAACAGGATGCTTTCGCGGGCAGATATTGCCGTAAATGTGTGGGATATGGATTTTGATTCGAATACCAATGTGATCGATGTTTATGTAAGCTATCTCAGAAATAAAATTGACAAAAATTTCCCTGATAAACTCATTCAGACGCATGTGGGCATGGGATACATTTTAAAAGAAAATTAAAAATGTCCGTCAGGATTAAGATAACATTGCTCTTTGCTATCATGGTACTCACCATTTTAATGCTTGTTTGCGGATCGGTATATTATTTTTCCTATACCAACCGGGTGAATACCATAAAAATACGTCTCACCAACTGGGCACTGACCACCGGAAGTTTACTTAGGCAGTCTGCCGTTTTTGATCAGCAGTTAATGCTTAAAATCGACGCCTCAACGACATTGTCAATGAAAAATAAAACAGTTCAGGCCTACGATTTTCGTAACGACCGGAAATATATTTACAGCGATAGCAATTCAGATACCATCCATTTTGATAAAGCCATCCTTGACAAAGCACGCGCAGGCGGGGATGTCTATTTTACTTTTGAAAACAGGGAAGGCATAGCGCATTATTACCATGATAAAAATTTTGGAATGGTATTGGTTGCAGCCGCATTTGATGAAGAAGGCAAAAAAAAATTACAACAACTGAAATTTATTTTACTGCTCA
>DATGFZ010000599.1:0-2920 GCA_035308805.1 Puia sp.
AGAAGTTTTTTTCGGTCCGGAATTCTTTACCATTTTTCATCACCCGGGTTTTCCTTCTTTTCCGAAGTTTTAAATTGTTCCCGTGTTTTTATTTTTTGCAATTGTCTTTCAATGATCAGCTCAGCGATGGTATTTGCAGCACTGGCATGTGAATTTTCTTTCAACAACGCTTTTAGTTTGGCTTCGCTCACGTCAACCCGGTACAGAATATGTATCAATTCTTCAAAATTATTGTTTATCAGGTGATTGAGGTGAGAGACCATTTTTTCTTTTATCCTTTCCATGGAGTTCTTTTCCGCCAGGTCAATCTGCAGGTCTTTTTTCAGAGAATCAATTAATTGTTTTTCATTTTCCATATTAGAAATATTCTTGCCAAGCCACAACAGGGGCGCGCTTGCAGGATGTCTTAAAAATTTTCAATGATCCCCAAGCCAAATAACGCAAAATCATATTTCACCGGATCCCGTTGATCCAATTTACGCAAATGTCCGGTAAGTTCCCATGCTGTTTGCCAGTCTGTTTGTTTTCTGGTTATCAATCCAAACCTTTTCGCAACACGGGCGACGTGCAGGTCCACCGGGCAAATCAACTGAGAAGGAGAGATGTTGTTCCAAATGCCAAAGTCAACGCCACGATCATCAGTTCTTACCATCCATCTCAAAAACATGTTTAATCTTTTACAGCTTGAATTTTTTTCCGGCGAAGCAACATGCTTACGCGTTCTGCAGGGAACGTCGTCAAGCGAAAAAAAATAATTGTAAAAGCCAGATAATCCTGATTGGATGGTTTCATCTTGTCCATCCATCCATTGTGTAAAGGCAATTTCGAGTGAATTATTTTTTGAATAATGAAATTTCAAAAATTCGATAAAATATAAAAGATCGGTAGTATTAAATGTCCGATGTTTGAAATGCAATAGGTTTTGTAATGAAGAAACGTTGTGATTCATGCAAAAATCATAAGGAGCATTATCCATCAATGCCATAAGTTCTTTGCTTTTTTTAATGATGGTGGTGCGGTTCCCCCATGAAAACATCGCTGCAAAAAAGCCGGCAATTTCAATATCCTGTTTTTTTGAAAATTGATGGGGGATAAAAACAGGATCATCCTGAATAAAAACAGGCCGATTGTATTCATCAACCTTTTTATCGAGAAATTCTTTTAAATTATTATTCATTAGATTTCTTTCGGCTTCTTTCTGATTAAAGCATTGTTCCCGGTAACCTGGGTAACAGGGAGAATGACAGCGGACACCCTGATACTGACGTGCAATATGCTGTTCTAAACGCTGTGCTGCAAAAGCAATGTCTCATGACGGGCAGGAAGCAGATCACCGTCCAACCTGTTCCCTGATGATGCTGCAGGTTATTGTTTTGGGGAAAGCGCTGCATCAGCCATTTTTATTCAATTGCCTGCTGCAGGTCTTCGAGCAGGTCATCAATGTCTTCAATGCCAACGCTGAGCCGGATCAGCGAATCGCTTAAGCCGTTTTTCAATCTTTCTTCGCGCGGAATTGAAGCATGAGTCATGGACGCAGGATGATTGATCAGAGATTCGATACCTCCCAGACTTTCAGCCAGTGAAAATATTCTGGTTGACGATAAAACTTTTGTTGCCGCTTCCATGCTGTTGTCTTTTAACTCAAAGCTCATCATGCCACCAAAACCACGCATTTGTTTTTTTGCAATCTCATACCCGGGATGATCTTCAAAGCCGCACCAGAAAACTCTTTGTATTTTTTTATTTTTGCATAAAAAGCGCGCAACTTTTTCACCGTTCTCACAATGCCGTTGCATGCGGACATGTAAGGTTTTCAATCCACGCAAAACCAAAAAGCAATCCTGGGGGCCGGGAACTGCACCACAGCTTTTTTGAATGAAATATAATTTTTCGCGCAAACTGCTATCATTCATCACCAAACAACCATGAATAACATCACTGTGTCCTCCAAGATATTTTGTGGCGGAGTGCATTACAATATCCGCTCCGAGATCCAACGGGTTTTGTAAATACGGCGAGGCAAAAGTATTATCAACACAAACCAATATATTTTTGTCTTTTGCCAGTGCCGCAACTGCAGCAATATCGATTATATTCATCAATGGATTTGTCGGTGTTTCCAGCCAGATGAGTTTGGTATTTCCGTTAATAAACGATTTTACATATTCTGCATGTTGCATGTTTATGTAATGAAACTTTATTCCGAATTTTTCAAAAATCTTTGTAAACATGCGATATGTGCCGCCATAAAGATCATTGCAGGCAATCACTTCGTCGCCCGGCTGTAACAATTTGATTACTGCATCGGTAGCGGCCACACCGCTGCTGAAACACAAACCAAATTTGCCATTTTCAATCGCGGCACAGGCATCTTCCAAAACTTTTCGAGTTGGATTCTGTGAGCGTGCATATTCATAACCTTTATTTTTTCCCGGCGCTGCCTGCACATAGGTTGATGTCTGGTAAATTGGTGTCATGATCGCACCGGTGGATGGATCGGGTTCTATTCCTGCATGGATGAGTTTGGTTGCCAGTTTCATATTATCTTTCAATTAATGTTCTTCAACAAAGATGAAGAAATATTTTAGCATTTGGTGTCCGATAATGATACCATTTGTGTGCGGTTACGATACAAGATGAATGGAATTTTTTTCTGAAAAAGTCAATATGTAGTTTAACACAAACTTAACCGCAAAGATGTAACCCGGTGCAACATATCTCAAATGCAGTACAGGCAAGGGTTTCATTTAAATATACGAATTAAATCGTACAACGTTTAAAAAAAAAGATGGCGCAGATCATTAACAATTTCCCCCGTTTGTACAGAAGTTCTTGACAACGCTTTTTGCGATTGTACTTTTGAATCGTGATTTTTATTTAATCAATTTTAAAAGTATAGCCATGAAAAAGAGTTTTTTAA
>DATGFZ010000600.1:0-3033 GCA_035308805.1 Puia sp.
ACAAATCGCATCCTGTTATGTTTCCGCCTACCCAAATGCAGGTTTGCCCAATGCAATGGGAGAATATGATGAACAGCCGGATCAGACAGCCCATTTTTTGGAAGATTGGGCGCAGGCAGGTTTCGTAAATATTGTAGGCGGCTGCTGCGGAACAACACCGGAGCACATAAAACATATTGCAGAAAACGTGAAACATATAAAGCCCAGAGCGCTGCCTGAACTGGAGGAAGCATTATAATTAAAAACATTCGACATTCAATAACCGATACCAATTACCATGTTAGCCGTTTTATCATCTTCCGGTTTGAGCATTGATTGGTGATTATTGATTACCGCGTGTTTCTATTTCATTGGTTTTATTCGGAAAAAAAATTATGAGCATCAAACCATATTTAAGATTAGCAGGACTTGAACCGTTAATTGTTCGCCCGGAAACAAACTTTGTGAACGTCGGCGAAAGAACAAATGTTACCGGTTCAAAGAAATTTGCCCGGTTAATCCGCGACAATAAATATGAAGAAGCATTGAGTGTTGCACGGCAACAGGTGGAAAGTGGCGCCCAGATTCTTGATGTAAATATGGACGATGCCTTGCTGGATGGAGAAAAAGCGATGCAAACATTTCTAAATCTTTTGCAAGCCGAACCCGATATTGCCAAGATTCCCATCATGATCGATTCTTCTAAATTTTCCATCATTGAAGCAGGATTAAAATGTGTACAGGGAAAATGCATCGTGAATTCCATTTCGATGAAGGAAGGAGTGGAAAAATTTATTAACCAGGCGATAATTTGTAAGAGTTACGGAGCCGCCGTGGTGGTTATGGCGTTTGATGAAAAAGGTCAGGCAGATACTTTGGAAAGACGCATTACCATTTGTGAAAAAGCGTATAATATATTAACGCAGGAAGTAGGGTATGAGGGTGAAGATATTATTTTCGACCCCAATATTTTTGCCATCGCCACCGGAATTGAAGAGCATAATAATTACGGAGTTGACTTTATTGAAGCAACCAAAATCATCAAACAAAAAATGCCGTTGGCAAAAATCAGTGGTGGCGTAAGCAATATTTCATTTTCCTTCCGCGGGAACGAATCAGTAAGGGAAGCAATGCACAGCGTATTTTTATACCATGCCGTGAAAGCGGGAATGGACATGGGCATTGTGAATGCGGGGCAATTGATCGTTTATGATGAAATTGAACCAAAGCTGAGAGAACTTTGTGAAGATGTGATCCTCAATCGCCATACCGAAGCTACAGATAAATTACTGGCATTTGCTGAAACGGTAAAAGCAAAAGGTAAAACTGAAATAAAAGATGAAGCATGGCGAACCAATTCGGTAGAAGAGAGATTGAAACATGCGCTCATCAACGGAATCACCGATTATATTGACGCGGATACAGAAGAAGCGAGATTGGGATATGCAAAACCCCTGGAAGTCATCGAAGGTCCGTTAATGGCTGGAATGAATGTAGTGGGTGATTTATTCGGAAGCGGGAAAATGTTTTTACCTCAGGTGGTGAAAAGTGCAAGAGTAATGAAAAAATCTGTTGCAGTTTTGACTCCTTATATTGAATTGGAAAAGGAGGAACGACGCGCAGCGCACGAAAAGGCGGGCACAATCAATGAAGAAGGTGCGGGAGCTTTAAAAATCCTTTTAGCCACTGTGAAGGGCGACGTCCACGATATTGGCAAAAATATCGTCGGCGTGGTCCTTGGCTGCAACGGTTATGATATCATTGATCTGGGGGTAATGGTTCCTGCGGACAAAATTTTAGAGACTGCAAAAAAGGAAAAAGTAGACATCATCGGATTAAGCGGATTGATTACGCCTTCACTTGATGAAATGGTGCATGTGGCCAGAGAATTGAAACGTCAGCATTTTGAAGTTCCGCTATTAATTGGCGGAGCAACCACTTCACGCATGCACACGGCTGTGAAAATTGCTCACGAATACGAATATGGCGTAGTACATGTACTCGATGCTTCCCGGAGTGTGACGGTTGCAGGCTCTTTATTGAGTAAGGAACAAAAACCCGGGTTTTTAAGGACGATCGCCAAAGAATATGCGAAATTGAAAGAAGACTTTGGCAATAAGAAATCTGCAAAACAATATCTGACATTTAAGGACGCGCAACTGAACAAAACGAAAATTGATTGGAAAAATTTTACTCCCGTCAGGCCAACTTTTAAAGGAACAAAAGCATTTGACGATTATCCCCTTTCAGCAATTGAAAAGTACATTGACTGGCAGCCATTTTTTATTGCGTGGGAAATGCATGGGAAATTTCCCCAAATCCTCAGCGACCAAACCATTGGTAAAGAAGCCAAGAAGCTTTTTGACGATGCGAATGTTTTGTTGCAGCAGATTATTGAAGAAAAATGGCTGGTAGCAAAAGCTGTCATTGGTTTTTGGGAAGCCAGTTCAGACGGGAAAGATACGATCACCGTGAACAACGGGAATACCGCGGTCAAATTAGAATCATTGCGTCAGCAAATTAAAAAGGCACCCAATCAGCCAAATATTAGTTTGGCTGATTTCATCAGACCGGCATCTTCCCCCGGCGATTCAACATTGACCGGTCAGGATCATATCGGTGCATTTGCAGTAACGATTCATGGTATCGAAAACCATATTAAGGGTTTCGAAAAAAATCATGATGACTATAACAAAATAATTCTCCAGGCGCTCGCAGACAGGCTGGCAGAAGCATTTGCAGAATTATTGCACCAGAGAGTTAGAAAAGAATTTTGGGGTTATGTGAAAGACGAACAATTAACCAACGAAGAACTGATCAAAGAAGCATATCTGGGTATCCGGCCGGCGCCGGGATATCCGGCCTGCCCGGATCATACAGAAAAATACAAATTGTTTAATTTGCTGGATGCGGAAAAAAATACCGGAATTGTTTTGACAGAATCGTTAGCGATGTATCCTGCATCATCTGTCTGCGGGTGGTATTTTGCCCATCCGGAAAGTAAATATTTTGGACTGGGTAAAATTGAAAAAGACCAGGTTGAAGATTATGCCA
>DATGFZ010000601.1:0-2878 GCA_035308805.1 Puia sp.
ATCACTGCTTCGCTTTCTATCGGGCATATTATTGACACGGTTTATGCGCATGTCAACAAGCTGATGGATGCTTCCATATTCGGCATCGGCATTATTGATAAGGATAAACAAAAGTTGGATTTCCCCGCCACAAAAGAAAAAGGAGAAACCCTTCCTTCGTACAGTTATTATCTCGACGATAAAAAAAGACCGGCGAGTTGGTGCTTCAACAACGAGAAAGAGATCTTTATGAATGATTTTGAAAAAGAACACCAGGCATATATCTCTGATATACCAGCACCAACTGAAGGCCAGAATACCGAATCAATAATATACCTGCCACTTATCTATAAAGAAAAATCCATCGGGGTCATAACTGCACAGAGCTTTAACAAAAATGCATACAACGATAACCATTTATTTATTCTTCGCAGTCTAGCAACCTATACAGCAGTAGCATTGGATAATGCAGATGCGTACAGAAGCCTGAAATCTACACAAGCGCAATTGTTGCAATCAGAAAAAATGGCTTCTCTCGGAGAATTGACCGCGGGTATTGCGCACGAAATTCAAAACCCATTGAACTTTGTAAATAATTTTTCTGAAGTGAATAAAGAATTGATCGAGGAATTAATGGGTGAAAGATCAAAGGTGAATGGTGAAAGAAATGAAAAGCTGGAAGATGATATTTTAAATAACATAAAATCGAATGAACAGAAAATAAATCATCATGGTAAACGTGCAGATGCGATCGTAAAAGGAATGTTGCTGCACTCACGGTCAGGCGCAGGTCAAAAAGAACCTGTTAACATTAATGCCATAGCTGATGAATGCCTGAGATTAAGTTACCATGGTCTCCGGGCGAGAGATAAATCTTTTAATGCTCACCTGAAAACAAATTTTGATGAAAGCATTGATAAGATCCCTCTTATTCAACAAGACATAGTTCGCGTGTTAATTAATTTATTCAACAATGCATTTTATGCAGTGAATGAAAAAATAAAAACTAATGCTGAAAACTATGAACCGACTGTTTCGGTTCAAACAAAAAAACTAAATGATAAGATCATACTAACGGTTATGGACAATGGTAACGGTATTCCGCAAAAAGTAATTGATAAAATATTTCAACCTTTCTTTACAACAAAACCAACGGGACAGGGAACTGGTCTGGGATTGAGTTTGAGTTATGATATTATAAAAGCACACGGTGGAGAAATAAAAGTGCAGACGAGAGAAAATGAGGGAAGTGAATTTATTATTGAGTTACCTATAAAATAATAATCAAAGCAGGAAGATTCATGTCACTAATCGTTCACTAATTCTTCTCAAACCCAGCAGTAGCGCGGCTCTTCATTTTCTGTATCGGAAAATAAACTAACGGCGATATACACACGTTTATACGGAGTTAGATTCAATCTAAGCTGACTACACTTTCTTTTTGTTGCTTTTATTTGCCTTTACTAGCCTTTTTCTTGTTGCTTTCCTGGTTACTAATGGAGTAGTGACCAGATTTCAGATGTTTATAGGGAGAGATTATAGGCACTAATGATACACAATGATACAGTATGATACGATAGTTTACTGTTTGATAAAATAAACCAAGTGTAAACTCTTATTTAGTCTCATCGTTTAATCAAGGTATTAGAAATGAGAGAACACAATAAATAATGATTATTTTTGAATTACTAGTATCAGAGCAACTCGCATATTTTAATCTAAGCCAAACTAAATTATTGTGCATCTCAGGAAAGGGAAAACTGCCTCGTCCTAAATAAACTATACACTAAAACTTAGTGTATGTTAACAAATCAAGTTGAGGAGTACCCCTGCCAGAAGCGCAGGTGGAAGCATTTTAGTAAGACATTTATTTTAAAGATTGTAAAACAAGTTGAGCGTGGGGTTAGTCGAAGTGAGTTGGTTGAAAAGCACAAGATGGCTAAAAGCACACTAGCAGATTGGATGAGAGACTACGGGTCACCGAGTTATCATCAAGGTAAGCAGAAGCGTTTCAGCGCAGAGCATAAAACCTCAGTGCTTAGGGCAGTCGTTGATGGTCAAATGACTGTCCGGGAAGCCATGATGGCTTATCGGGTTACCAGTACGACGATTAAAGCATGGGTAAGGAGTTATAAATTAGAAAAGGGCGAACTTGCATCCATTATGGCCCGTAAAAATTCCCCGAATAAGGAAAAGCTTGGTCAAACTTATAACAAAGAGCTAGAGGCTACGAAAAAAGCATTGGAGGAGGCTCAATTAAAGATCCAGGCTTTGAATACGCTAATTGATGTGGCAGAGGATAATTTCAAAATTTCCATAAGAAAAAAAGCTGGTGCCAAGCGGTCCTAAGAATGAAGCAAGACTATCCTCAGTTAAGCAGGGAAGTTCTTTGCAGACAGTTTGGCAAAACAAGACATGCTTATTATGACAATCTTTGGCGCAGCCAGCGCAATACCATTCGGGAAGAGATTGTTTTGCAGGAGGTGCTGGTAATACGAAAGTCATTGCCACGATGCGGCACGCGCAAGCTGCACGAGATGTTGCAACCTGTGCTAAAAACTCATGGCATTGAGATTGGGCGGGATTATTTGTTTGATCTATTAGCAGCACATAAGCTGCTGATCAGAAGACGTAAACGAAAGGTTGTTACTACTGATTCGCGTCACTGGTTACGCAAGTACAAAAACTTGACACGAGATATGGTGATTATTGAACCCGAGCAGCTCTGGGTCAGCGATATCACTTACATACGGGTCCGGAATGAATGGGGATATCTAAGTTTAATCACAGATGCGTATTCCAGGAAAATCATGGGATACGGCTTCAGAAATGATTTGTTGACTTTAGGGTGTTCAGCAGCCCTGAAAATGGCTATCATATCGGCAATACTGTCACATTT
>DATGFZ010000602.1:0-9877 GCA_035308805.1 Puia sp.
CGTTTGTATTTTTTCAATTTTTAGTGGTGAAACCCAATGAACACCAAATTGAAAACGTAAAACGACTGGCCAAAGAAATGGGTGTTGACGACGTACGTTTCAAAACCGCGCAGGTTTATGATTATGAAAATGACCCGAATAATTTAATTCCTACTATTGACAGATACAGTCGGTATAAAAAAAATAAAAAGCACGAATTCGAATTTAAGAATTCACTGAATAATCATTGCTGGCGCTTGTGGCATGCGACCGTAATTACCTGGGATGGTTTGGTTGTGCCTTGTTGTTTTGACAAAGATGCACAACATCGTTTGGGAGATTTAAAGGGCAAGCCTTTCAAAGAGATATGGCATGATAAAAATTATGTTAATTTTCGCAAAAGCATTTTACGGGGCCGAAGCAATATTGACATTTGCGCCAATTGCAGCGAAGGGACAAAGGTGTGGCGCGATTAGCATGGTTTGATCCGCGACACGTCCCCCCGCGCCTCAACCATTATTTTTTCATTCTTAATTCTCATTCATGCCTCTATCAGCATCTATTCTTACCCGATTACAATATCAGCACAAAACAATTGACGAATTGACCGGCAGACTATCCGAAGAACAATTAAAATCTCGTATAAATCCGGATAAGTGGAGCGCATTTGAAAACATTGTTCACCTCGCCGCATACCAACCAACATTCATCAGGAGAATTGATTTGATGCTGAATGAAAACGATCCGCTGTTTGAAAGATATGTTGCTGAGGAGGATCCGCTTTTTCACGCGTATCAAAAAAAAACATTGCCTCAATTGAAAGAAAATGTTTCCAGCGACCGGGTCAGCATTTTGAATCTGGTGAATCAATTAAATGAAGAACAATTGCAAAGAACCGGGCAACATAAAATATACGGGTCAATTGCACTGGCAAGATGGTGCGATTTTTTTCTTTTGCATGAGGCTCATCATCTTTGGACGATCTTTCAACTCACGTCTGCAGCTGCGGCAGGTGCACACAAATAATCATTACTTTTATGAATGACAAAACCTTTATGACCATGAGTCTTGAAGATGAGATCAACCAGCGAAAATTTCGAAATGAGCATCAAAAGGCCGCCATTAATCTTATTTACACGGCTAACTGGTTGAATGAACAGATGAAATATTTCTTTGATAATTATGACATAACCGCTCAACAGTTTAATATTTTAAGAATTCTGCGTGGCGCAGGCGAACCACTATCTACCATGCAGATACGGGAGCGCATGCTCGACAAAATGAGCGATACCAGCCGTATTGTTGACAGGTTGATTAAAAAAGAAATGGTAAAAAAAAATATCCGCAAGACAGACAGGAGGCTTGTCGATGTAACGATTGCTGAAAAAGGAAAAGAACTGCTGGCAGCACTGGATTCCAAAAGTGTTGAAATGGATGCCATTCTTCACGGGCTGGATGAAACCGATGTAAGACAAATCAACCAGCTTCTCGATAAAATGCGGAGGTCATCATAAAATCTAATTTCTTATTCTTCGTTTGATGTGTATTAATAATGCCTGGCATGAATAAATTTCTTTTCTTGATCCTCCTTATGTTATTGCATTTCGAATTCTCTTTTTCACAGACCAGGTATGAATTTCGTGCCGTATGGATAGCGACTGTGGATAACATTGACTGGCCATCCAAAGGGAATTATGGGACGGACAGTCAGAAAGTGGAATTTATCAAAATGCTGGATACATTTAAAAGCATTGGCATCAATGCGGTGATCGCGCAAATCCGTCCGGCGGCGGATGCATTCTATCCGTCGCAATACGAGCCTTGGAGCGAATGGCTTACCGGCAAACAGGGGCAACAACCCTTTCCGTATTTCGATCCGCTGCAGTTTATGATTGATGAAGTGCATAAACGCGGGATGGAATTCCATGCATGGTGTAATCCTTATCGCGCGGTTTTTAAGATCGGTCGATCGACGATCGCCGGCTCGCATATTACGCGGATCCATCCTGAATGGTTTTTAAATTACGGAGACACAAAATATTTCGATCCGGGAAATAAAGAAGTCCAGCAATATGTAACGGCTGTAATTACGGATATTGTTCAACGTTATGATATTGATGCGATACATTTTGATGATTATTTTTATCCCTACCGGATTCCCGGAAGAGAATTTCCGGATGAAGTTTCTTATAAAAAATATGGGAACAATATGACCAAAGATGACTGGCGGAGAAGCAATGTGGATTCCATCATTGTGATGCTATCGAAAACGATCAAACAACAAAAAAGATCCTGCAAATTTGGAATAAGCCCGTTTGGTGTTTGGAGAAACAGCACTAAGGATTCTTCCGGCAGTGCTACCAGGGCCGGTCAGACCAATTACGATGATTTGTATGCGGACGTATTGCTCTGGCTGAAGAACGGATGGATCGATTATGTAGCTCCGCAACTGTACTGGGAGTTCGGGCAGCGCGCGGCGCCTTATGAAATATTGCTCGACTGGTGGGGTAAGCATACGTACGGCCGCCAATGTTATATCGGGCTTGGATTTTATAAGGGCGGCAGCAATGCTGTGTGGAGAGATAAAACGCTATTACCCCGTCAGATTGAAGCGCTGCGCAATACCCCAAACATTCAGGGAATGATTTTTTTTAGTGCTAAATCAGTGATGAATGATCTAAATGGCTGGAGCGATAGCCTGCGGAGTAATTATTTTAAAATCCCTGGGGCTGTGCCTTTGATGCCATGGATAGACAGTACTGGAAGAAAATGACGCGGTGATTATTTGTTTTTTCCTTCGAGCATGTTGCAATATTGCAGTGATCCCAATCTGAATTTTAGGGGAATATGTGTTGATTTTTCAAATTGCCATTCTTTCTTACAAAAAAAAGATAATGACTGGGGATTAAAAGCTTCAATTCTCATCCGAAACATAAAACCCGAAGGCAACGAATTATTTGGAGAATTAAATTTTATCAATCCTGGCATTTTTTGAAAACCCAAAACACTGCATGTGGTTGAAGGATTATTTTTTTTCCCGGTCACCATAAAATCCATTTGGGTATTTTGCGAATTTGCTCCAATGGAAAAAACCATAAATAACAACGCAACAATAAAACTTCTTTTTCGTTGCATACACTTTGTTTTCTTTTCCTGTAAATTTACGGCCTGATTTTTGTAGATAAGTGCGATTTTTAAAATTTTTTAAAAATCGGGCAAAACCCCGAATTATGGCATTAAGTCAATCGTTACAGCAAAAGTTATTACAAAAACTCTCACCCCAACAGATTCAATTGATGAAGTTGCTGCAGGTACCTACGGCAAATTTGGAAGAGAGAATCAAAGAGGAATTGGAAGAAAATCCCGCTTTGGAAGAAAGCCAGGACGATAATACCCCTGAAAATGCCGACGACATTCAGGAAGATTTTGAAAGCACTGAGGAAGAATTTGAAAGTGAGAGCGCGGAAGATTATGATAGTGTTGATATCAGCGATTATGTAAATGAATTTGATGATGATGTTGCAGATTATAAACTGCGCGATGAAAATTATCCTGAAGCTGAAGAGCAGAAAACACTTCCTTATAAGATCGAAACTTCTTTTCACGAACAATTGCTTGGCCAGCTGGGCATGATGGTCCTGAATGAAAGAGACATGCGTATCGCTGAACAGATTGTTGGCAGTATTGACGATGATGGCTATTTGCGCAGAGAGATTTCATCGATTGTTGATGACCTTGCTTTTCGCCAAAATATTGACGCCTCAGAAAATGAGGTTACGGAGATGATAAAAAAGATTCAGCAATTTGACCCGCCCGGTGTTGCAGCCAGGGATTTACAGGAATGTTTGCTTCTTCAATTACAACGCAGAAAAAGTTCAAGCAAAGGCTCCGGGCTGGACATGGCCATTGATGTGCTTACGAATTATTTTGATGAATTTACTAAAAAGCACTACGACAAAATTCAACGCGGTTTAAATATAACGGATGAACAATTTAAAGAAGTAATTAACCAGATCATCAAATTAAATCCAAAACCCGGCGGCAATATCGGCGAAGTGAATAAAGCGGAAAGTTATGTAGTTCCCGACTTTTTTATTTTTAATAACGCCGGCAAGCTTGAATTGACGCTCAACATGAAAAACGCGCCTGATCTCAGAATTAGCGGCGGGTACAAAGACATGCTGAAAGAATATGAAAAGGGGAGCAAGAAAGATAAACGCCAAAAAGAAGCGGTTCTTTTTATCAAACAAAAAATAGACGCAGCAAAATGGTTTATTGATGCCATTAAGCAGCGGCAGCAGACTTTGTTTAATACCATGCACACGATCATGGATTATCAAAAGGAATTCTTTTTGACAGGAGATGAAACGACGCTGCGGCCCATGATCTTAAAAGATATTGCAGAGCGGACAGCGTTGGACATTTCCACGGTGAGTCGTGTTGCAAACAGCAAATTTGTGCAGACAGAATTCGGGACTTACCGGTTGAAATTTTTCTTCAGTGAATCATTGAGTACAGAAAGCGGAGAAGAAGTTTCTACCCGGGAAGTGAAGAAAATATTGAGCGATCTGATTGGCGATGAAAGTAAAAAGAAACCGCTGAGTGATGAGCGTCTTACAGAATTACTTCAGGAAAAAGGTTATAATATTGCACGCAGAACAGTGGCCAAATACAGAGAACAACTGAACATTCCGGTAGCAAGATTAAGGAAAGAAATTTAAGGTCGAAAGTATGCTTTCCGTGAAACCTGTAACAAAAAATTACGTGAGTTTATAATTTTTCAATGAATAAAAATTTTTCGCCTGTCGCAGGCAATCAACCATTTTTCATCCGGTTTTTAGCGAATTTTTTTTCTTATGTTTTTCATCCGGTATTCATTGCGAGTTATGTAATGGCATTTTTGCTTTTTATTCATCCTTATTTATACAGCGGGTTTGATCACAAAATAAAAATGTTTCGCATTTTCTCCGTTATCTTAAGTACCGCTTTTTTTCCCATTTTTTCGGTGTTTTTATTGTGGCGGTTACACTTGTTTACGCAATCAATGCAATTAAAAACTGCAAAAGAACGCATCATACCCTATTTGCTTGTGATGATTTTTTATTTCTGGATGTGGCATGTTTTTAATAACCTGAATGATCCCGAAGTCGTCACAAAGTTTTTCCTGGGTTCATTCCTGGCCGTCTGCGGCGCATGGTTCAGCAATATCTATTTTAAGATCAGCATGCACACTGTTGCAGTCGGAGGGTTGATGATGTTTGCATTGTTGTTTTCATTTCATGATAATTATGCTTCCGGATTATATATCGGCATTGCGTTTTTCGTTGCGGGAATTGTCTGCACGTCGCGTTTTATGGTTTCTGATCACACAGCTTTTGAAATATACAGTGGATTATTTATGGGTATGCTTGCCCAATTTATTGCGTGGCAATTTTAATGCGAATGGTGAATGCTCCGCGGTGGGTCAGAAAATGGGCGACATTTTCTGGCAAACCATAAGTCCCAAAAAGAAAAGCCCAATCATAGGGTACGAATCCTATATTGAGCATTTTCGCCTTCGAACCATCTATAGTACACGTCCACGCTAGCTGTTAAGTATCTTCGATTTTACCAGGTATTTTTTTGTGGGATGATAAATGAATAAACAAGAACCATCCTTTATGGTATCTATTAAGCTTTCAACTTCATTGGACGGCACTGCAGGACAGCCAAAACTTCTGCCATTAAATTTATTCCAGTTAAGAAAATCTTCGCCTACATAATCCGAACCGTGAATGACGATTCCGCGCCTGTCTGCCTTATCATTAAATCCTTTTTCTACACCATGTATTTTTAATGAAATCCCGTTGTCTCCATTGTATACTTCTTGAGTTACAAAAAATCCCAAACTGCTTTTGTGTGAGTTCATGTGATTGGAAAAGGATTGTGCAAATTCGCCTCCGGTTTTTCTACCGTGCGCAACATAAGTATTTATCAAAATGGTTTTTTCTCCCAAATCAATTACGTACAGGCGCTTGTTGCGTGAGGACTGACTGAAATCACAAACTGTGAGAATATTTTCATTGCTTAGCAAATGATGATTGAGTAAATAGGTATAACCGGTGAATGCATACTCAAAAGCTTTTTTCGAGAGACCCGCATCCTGCAAATTAATTTGTTCATATAATTCACAAGCTTCTTCCGCAAGCAAAGCTTTGCGCGCCCTGTTGCGCGAATCTTTGCTGCTGTGATTAATTCCACGGGTATTTCTTTTTGTAATTGTTCCGGCTTGTAGCGAAGTGTTCAGTGAAAAAGACACCAAAAAAACCAGCAGTACGGAATAAAAAAATTTGTTCATTTCTGTTGCTATTTTCTTTTGAGATTTACAAACGGAATAGATGTTAAAAATATTATTGAAAAATTATATTAGCAAGTTTATTATCGGACTTTTTTTATTGCACGAAATTAATTTATTTTAAATTTTCAGCGTTAGTACTTAGTGTTTTTACGAAAATGTTAAGTTATTCCGGATTGTTGAGTTTATTCTTGTTAACGCTGAATTCACTCGCGTAAATTTTTATAAGAAGAATAAACAGTGAAATGAGAATGGGTCCGAAAATTAAACCAATGAATCCGAATAAATTAATGCCGATAATCACACCAAATGCCGTTATCAGTGGGTGAACATCGCCAATTTTTTTTTGCAACCAAAAACGAAAAAAGCTGTCCACGGTACTGATGACTCCAAACCCGTAAGCAAGCATAATAACTCCTTTCAAACTCATTCCATTTGCAAAAAAAAGTATTGCTACCGGAACATAGGCCAGCGTGGCCCCGACAACAGGAATCATCGAGGCAATACAAGTAACAACAAACCAAAACAAAGGTTCATTTACGCCCAATATTATATACGCGATTAACCCGATCAATCCCTGTAACAGGGCTATAAGCGGAATACCAATGGCGTTTGAATAAACAAGGCTGTTTGTTTCACGCCTTAATAACAATACGTTTTCGTCTTTTAAGGGAATCCATTCGTGAAAGGCAGCTTCCATTTTTCTTCCATCGCTAAGCATAAAATATAAAATAAAATACATGATGGCAATCGTCGTAATGCTGTTGAATGTAGCGCCGAGAATGTGCGGCAAGGTTGCTGTTCCCCAACCGGTAAGCTGATCGATATTTTTTTGTGAAAATATTTCGACGTTATACTTTACTTCATATTTATTAATGAACTGCTCAATTGCATTGAGCACCGATGAGGTGTGTTGCAATGCGAAATTAATTTTGGACGACATCATGTTTATGAGCAACGCAATAGGAAGTAAAATGATAATGAATGAAAGCAACATCAATAAGGCAGCTGCCCATGTCCGCTTCCATTTGTACCTGCCGGTTAGAATATACATCCATTTTTTAAGCAGCACGAACATCGTATAGGCGCCGAGTAAAGCTGGAATAAAGGATTCCAGTTGAAAAAATAAAACCAAACCCAATAATAAAATTATTATCAGCAAAAGCACCTGCCTGATCGCATTATTGGATATGGAGCTCATTACCGTGTAAAATGAAATACTAAAGTAAGTGTAAAAATCAAAATTTTCGAATCAATAGTAAGTTGCCATTGGGGAGAATATGGTTCCTTGCCACAGGCAGCATAAACGACCCAAAAACAGATGGAGGCGTTGAATAACGGGGCAATACTGCCAGGCAGACAAAAAATCAACCTGGCAACAAATAACGATCAAATCAACGGAAAAATCATTTTATAGAGTTAGCAATTAAGCCCATCAACAGGAAAATGGCTATGCCAGCCAATAGGATCGTAGTTTGAATTTTTTTGTTCATAAGGGTGTTTTTTAAGGGATTACGGAAACGGTTAACGGATTAAAATAATGATGGTTAATATAACGGTTAATCAGGAAAAAAATTGTAAAAAATAAGAAAGCCCCGCCAATGAATAGCAGGGCTTTGTCTCGTTTATAATCTAAGATAATTTAATCAATAAATATATTGGTATTCATCACGCGAGTTATTAATTATTATCCACAATCGAAAGGGCCGAAGCGCTGATAAATGTAGGAGATCGGGCAGAAAACGGTTGTTTTTTTAAACCTGATCCGGACAATTTATTTTGCTAAAATCTAACGCGGAGCTATAACCGAAAATGGCTGATTTTGCCCGATTTCCCAATGAAACCGATTTCCTTATAAATTGTTATAATCACATCTGGGTAGAAGAATAATTTGTAGAATTGTGAAACATATGTATTTTAGGAATGTAAATCATCAATTTTTCTAACCTTTAAATTAAAAAGAACATGGCTAAATCTGCTAAAAAAGCTGCAAAGAAAGCTGCTCCAAAGAAAAAAGCTGCTCCAAAGAAAAAAGCTGCACGCAAACCAAATGCTGCATTCATGGCTCCATTGACCCCAAGTGCATCACTTGCTGAAGTGGTAGGATCAAAGCCGCTTCCGCGCACGCAGATCATTAAAAAAATATGGGATTATATTAAGAAGAACGGCTTACAGGACAGCAAAAACAGACGCATGATTAACGCTGACGAAAAACTGAAAGTTGTATTCGGCGGAAAAAAACAAGTTTCTATGTTTGAACTTGCCAAAATTGTGAGCGGTCACGTAAAATAATAAGCAGAGCTTAAATTCCCAGATTAATCTTCGCAGAATAATTAAGCTCTGTCCACTTTGCCCAGGAAAGAGTTTGGAATTTATTTTTCCAATACTCTTCCTGCCCGGTGGGAACTTTCAGGAGCATGTATTTTGTAGAAGATAAATCATCTGTCATCCTCAGCAAATTTTGGGTAGCAATCAGATCCTGTTGATTTTGAATAGTCATATTGCGCAGCAGGCTTGCACTATACACCACCTTCGTTAGATAGTATGGAAATACGTTAGCGGAAAAAGAACCCTTGTGAATGTATTTCTTTGAATTCAGAACATCTGCAATGTATGAAATGCTGTCAGCAGGAATCGTGGTTGTATAAACGTATCCTGAAACTTCAGCAACCGCAAGTCCAAATCCGTTTATCTCATTAAAAGCCTGCTGCACGGCGATGGCGGAATCTATACGTATAATCGCATCTCCCTGCTGAAAATTTTGAACACTTGCTTCACCTTTCTTACAGCTTTCCGCGAAAAGAAAAATGAATCCTGCCAAAAATAATTTGCCCATCAAACATATTTGCCCATCATGACAGGTAATGCTGGCAATACGTTGCTGAACACTTCCCGTAAAAGAAAAGGAAGGTGGTGGAAAATCGCCCTATAATAAAGGAGTCATGGCTTTTACAATGTCAATTCCCCCCAGCCTTTTCTGTATTCTCTTTTTACAAATTGATTGGCAGGTTCGAAATTTGTGACTCGCATGTTCTCTCCGTCCCATTTATAGGAAAGATACCGTCCGGGGTATTGATCGTTTATTTTTAAATTGAAACAGCGCAATAATAAATTTCCCATCAACACGGTTTCAGTAAGCGGACCTGCGTAGCCTTCAAAAGGTGAATCTACCTCTGCCTTGCCATAACCGGCAATGCACGCATCAACCCATTGCCACCAGTGTCCGTCCATTCCACCTTCTACCCTTGGATATTTTGCAGGGATGTTTATTTCTTTATTTCTTGATAACGGGAGCAATCTCGGAAACAGCCCTCCCCATCCGCAGGACATTTTTCCCTTGGAACCTACAAATAAAGAACCTCCTTCATAATCATCCATTGAAGCTAATTCAAGCCCCTCGTCTCCGTCGCCAATCTCTTCGGGACGATCGGGAATAAAACCTCCGTCCATCCAATACAGTTGCAAATCACGTCCGTCTTTTAATTTAAAAGTATACCTCAATTTTGTTGATGGAGGAATGCTTTCGGGATACTGCGCTTCTTTAAAAATTCCCGAATAAATCGT
>DATGFZ010000603.1:0-10232 GCA_035308805.1 Puia sp.
AACCGGACCTAATGGCTCTGGTAAATCGACATTGTTGCAGGTGATTGCGGGCGCGATGGGCGAGAGTGAGGGAAGGATTGACTATGAGGTGACAGGCGACAACTGGCAGATGGCGGAAAGGGTCGCTGCCACTGCTGTCCGTCAGCAATCAGGGGTGAACGGTCAGATCCTTTCAGAAAACTTTCACCGGCAAATCTCCATCTCCGCTCCCTCTCTTGAATTGATTGAAGAAATGACGCTGATGGAATTCTTAGAATTTCATCACATCTTTAAGCCTTTCATTTCAATTATCAATACCCGGCAAATAATTACAGAAATTGATTTGGAGAGGGCCGCGCACAAACAAATCCGCTATTATTCTTCCGGGATGAAACAACGAGTAAAACTTGCCCAGGCGATTTTTGCAGATACGCCGGTTCTGCTTCTTGATGAACCCTGCACCAACCTTGACCAGGAAGGAATTGATTTGTATAAAGAATTAATAAAGAATTATGCTGAAGGTCGTATTGTCATTGTAAGTTCAAATGATGTCCAGGAATATGAGTTTTGCCATGAACGGATCAGTATTCTGGACTATAAATGATAACCAGCACCCCTTGGAAAAATCCTGCCGTTGAATCCCGTTTAACCATGCTCATGATCGATCATCATCTTTTGCTCGCAATGAGCAGATTCAGATCAGTATATTTTAAATCAAAACGCTGGCTGAGGTGGAAATTGGTCAATGAACCCTTGAAAAGATAGATGCCGCTGCGCAGATGCACTTTGTGCCAAACGAGATTTTCAAAACCACCTTCGTCACCGGCTTCAAGCAGTAAAGGCATCAGCACATTGCTCACCGCCTGGGAAGCCGTGCGCGCAAAACCAGACGGAATATTTGGAACGCAATAATGTATAACGCCGTATTTTAAAAAAACAGGATGCTCATGGGTGGTGATCTCAGAAGTTTCAAAACAACCACCACGATCAATGCTGACATCAATGATCACGCTGCCGGTGCGCATATTGCTAACCATTTCTTCGGTGACCACGACAGGGGTCCTTCCGCTTTGCGATGATAAGGCGCCAACGGCCACTTCACAGGTCTTTAGTTGTTTTGCTAAGATGCGCGGCTCCATAACGGAGGTCCACATGCGCTGACCAATATTATTTTGTAATCTTTTTAACCGATAGACACTGTTATCAAAAACTTTCACCGATGCACCCAGGGCAAGTGCTGCACGCGCAGCAAACTCACCAACAATACCTGCACCCAGAATGATAACCTTTGTTGGGGGTATTCCCGAAATGCCGCCGAGCAGGACTCCTTTGCCGTGATTTGCCGAACCAAGATATTGCGCGGCGATCAGCATCACGGCGCTTCCGGCAATTTCGCTCATGCTCCGCACGATAGGGTAAGTCCCGCTGTCATCTTTTAGGTTTTCGAATGAAATGGCAGAGATCTTTTTCTCCATCATTTTTTCCAGCAATTCAGCTTTCATTGCCGAAAGGTGTATCGGAGAAATAATGACCTGGTTCATTTGCAGCAAAGGCAGGTCTTCTTCAACGACGGGCGCGCTTTTTACCAGCAGCGGTGCTTTAAAGATTTCCTCCCGGTTATAAACTATTTTTGCGCCGGCCTCACTGTATTCTTTGTCACCGTAATGCGTCGGCTCGCCGGCATTGTGCTCGATCATGACGTTATGACCATTGCTTACCAAAACGCTTACTGCTTCCGGCGTTAGCGCTATGCGGTTTTCCTGGAAAGCAGTTTCTTTCGGTATGCCAATAAGTAACTGCGCGCCTTTTGGTTTTATATCAAGGGTTTCTTCTAAGGTTTCGTAGCTGAAAGAAGTGCTGATGATTGGTTTTTGCTGCGACATGCTCAAAACTATGTTCTATTAAATTACAATTTAAAATTCAATTGAAGATAGTTTATTTTCCACTATTGGTTCGATTATGACCATCCGTAAGTGTATTATCAGAAACCCGCCTAAAATCAGGCTTCGTTCTGTTTGGTCTCCATCTTCGTGCGACTACCGGCAATGGCTTTACAAGGTTCAGCATTTCAGTTATCGGAGATTGCCAATTCAATGGCGAATATTGACTTTTCTCGTCCTGTCATCAACCAACTCAATATCTACTTTCACCACATCATCCGGAAACAGTCCTTCTGCCTTATCCGCCCATTCAATAAGACAAATTTCTCCGGAGTAAATACAATCTTCGATTCCGGCCCTGATCGCCTCTTCTTCATCTTTCAATCTGTAGAGGTCCATGTGAAAAATCCTGCCGCCGGAATAACCATATTCGTTGATGATAGAAAATGTCGGACTCCCAACACGGCTGCTTACTTTCTTTTCATCGCATAACGCGTGAATGAAAGTTGTTTTGCCCGACCCCATATTCCCGTAAAAAGCAAAAACCTTTTTACTGCCGGCTGAAACCCAGAATTTTTTTGCGGCTTCATGAATATGGTTCATATCAAAGACCAGTTCCATCATGCAAATATAACTTTCCGCCTCCATCACCGGTATATTTCAGCAAGCGGATCCCGGCGTGTAGGAAAATTAGAAATCCGACAACCAGTCAGGTAAACTAAATTTGTACGGCATTTGTTGTTAAACATAAACTGGCAAAATCGTGGAAACAGTAAACTGGAAAGTGGAAGGCATGAGTTGTTCCAATTGTGCGCTCACTATTGGCAATTATCTTAAGAAAGAAGGACTTCAGAACGTAAAAGTCAACCTTATAGGCGGTGATGTAAGTTTTGACGCTGCCACCGGCACCCCCAAAACCAATATTGTCAAAGGCATTGAATTGTTGGGTTACCAGGTTAAAACCGGTGATAACAATGAGGCCATGGCAAGAAAGTTTTTATCAAACCATTTACAGCGCTTTATTTTCTGTCTTGGTTTCACCTTGCCATTGCTGCTGCACATGTTTCAAAAATGGATTCAATTTCATGGGCTGATGAATCCTTGGTTGCAACTGACCTTATGTTTGCCGGTCTATATTGTCGGAATGAATTTCTTTGGAAGAAGTGCCATTCAAAGCATTCGAAACAAATTGCCGAATATGAACGTGCTGATCGCGATCGGTGCGACCGCGGCATTTATATACAGTTTGATCGGAACAATTTTTAACCTGGGTGAAAATTATATTTTTTATGAAACAGCGTCGCTCATCATTACCCTGATATTTCTCGGAAATTATATTGAAGAAGTTACCATTCAGTCAACACAAAAGGCATTGAACAGCCTGGCAAGGTCGCAAAAGGTAATGGCTAACATGATTGCCTTTGATGACCAGCACCAGGAGCAAATTTTTCCTGTGGAGAACGCACAGCTAAGAAGCGGGGACCTGATCCTGATAAGATCCGGAGAGCAGGTACCTGCCGATTGCAATATTTTGTGGGGAGATGGGAGTGCAAACGAAGGCATCATCACCGGTGAAAGCATGCCGGTTGAAAAGCACGCAAAAGATAATTTGATAGGTGGTAGTATTTTGGTTGGCGGGACCGTGAAAGCCCAGGTGACTGCCTCAGCGAATGAATCTGTACTGGCTAACATCATTAATTTGGTAAAACAAGCTCAGGGTGAAAAGCCTCCGGTTCAACAAATGGCAGATAAAATAAGCGCAATATTTGTCCCGGTTGTTTTGATAATCGCATCAATAGCATTTATCGGCAATTACGTCTATTTGCACCAGCTAACGGGCGCGCTTATGCGAAGTATTGCCGTGCTCGTTATTGCATGTCCCTGTGCAATGGGACTGGCGACTCCGGCTGCAATTGCGGTGGGATTGGGCCGGGCTGCCAGGAATGGGATTTTGTTTCGCAATGCGAAAAGTTTGGAGTTATTTAAAAATATCCGGCTGGTTGTTTTTGATAAAACGGGAACGCTCACTACGGGGGAATTTAAAATTGCCAGCTTTGAATTAAAATCCAATGCTGATTGTAGCGCCCTTCATTTGCCAATGAGCATTGAAGAGTTTAAAAAAATAGTTTTTTCGCTGGAAAAATATTCAAACCATCCGATCGCCAAAGCCATTACGGCCGAATGGAAGACAAAAAACGAAATTCGCTGGAGAAAAATTGAAGAAATAAAAGGATTGGGAATGAAAGCGGAAGATAAAGAAGGAAATATTTATCTCGCGGGCTCTTATAACATAGCAGCCTCTATCACATCAGCGCATAACCACAGTGTGTATCTGATAAAGAATCAAGAATTGATTGGTTGGATTGACATGGAAGATGAAATTCGGGCAGAGGCAAAAGGGGTCGTTGATTATTTCAAAGGAAAAAACATCAAAACCGTTTTATTAAGTGGCGACAGGAAAGAAAAATGTGAATTACTGGCAGCGCGATTGGGCATCGATGAAGTTATTGCCGAACAATCACCAGTACAAAAGTTGAATAAAGTAGAGGAGTTAAACGGATTCACGCCGGCTGCTATGATTGGTGACGGAATCAATGATGCACCCGCGCTTGCCAGGGCGACCATTGGCATCTCCATGAGTGATGCATCGCACATTGCCATGCAAACGGCAGACGTCGTCCTGATGAATAAGGGGATAAGAAATTTTCCGCTCGCATTGGGTTTGGGGAAACACACGTTCATTACGATCAGGCAAAATTTATTTTGGGCTTTTTTTTATAACGTGATTGCTATTCCTATCGCCGCGCTCGGTTTTCTTTCTCCTGCAATAGCTGCGCTGGCAATGGGTTTGAGCGATGTTGTTCTCGCTGCGAATTCCGTGAGGTTGTTTGTAAAAAAGGTTGTTTAATTTAGTTGGGGATTGGTGAATGGCCGGGCGATGGGCGCCGGGGGACATCACTTAATGTTGTTGCCCGGTGCTGCAGAAAATTATTGCGGCGCAAGAAGGGTCTATATCTTTTCTTTTACGCGAATGAAATGAGCAAATCATCGGGTGCAACGACGTCCGCCAGGAGCAGGACCAGGGATACAAATAAATAAAAGACTAAATGAGAAGGAGCTAAAAACCAGTTATGCATATTTTTCGGTTTGAAGAAATCGGGCATCATGACTGACATCCTACATCAATGAAGCAATCTTCACTCGACATACTGAAACAATATTTCAAACACGATTTTTTTCGGCCGCTGCAGGAAGATATTATTGATGCAGTGCTGCAGAAAAAAGATGTGCTTGCCATATTGCCAACCGGCGGCGGCAAATCAATTTGTTTTCAGGTTCCGGCATTGATGAATGAGGGGATGTGTTTGGTGATCAGTCCCTTGATTGCGCTGATGAAGGACCAGGTTGAGAATTTGCGGCGTAAAGGGATCACTGCCTTTGCCATATATTCAGGCATGAGCCGCAAAGAAGTGACGAACACACTGAAGGTTGCGGGCCAAAGCAATTGCAAATTTTTGTACGTCTCCCCGGAAAGATTAGAAACTAACCTTTTCAAAGAATTCCTTCCGTCATTGGAAATTAACCTGATCGCGGTTGATGAAGCGCATTGCATCTCCCAGTGGGGATACGATTTTCGTCCGCAGTATTTACGTATCGGCGCGTTGCGCGAAGAGTTGCATCATGTGCCTGTTCTTGCCTTGACGGCGACGGCAACCATGGAAGTACAGAATGATATTTGCGAGAGACTCGTGATCGCACAAAAAAATATTTTCCGGCAATCCTTCGAGCGGGCGAATCTTTCCTACAGCGTGTTCAATGTTGATGTGAAATTCAATAAGATAAAAGAAATCTTAGAAAAAGTTTCCGGCGCCGGTATTGTATATTGTAAGAGCCGAATGCGTACAAAAGAAATGGCTGATTGGCTGAACGCCCGGCATATCAATTCAGATTACTATCATGCAGGGTTAACGAGGGATGAAAGGAATAAAAAGCAGGAAGCGTGGATTAAAAATGAAACGCGTGTGATGGTTTGTACCAATGCATTTGGGATGGGAATCGATAAGCCTGATGTACGTACGGTTATTCATGCAGATGTTCCTGATTGTCTGGAGAATTATTACCAGGAAGCCGGTCGTGCGGGGCGTGACCAAAAGAAAGCTTATGCTGTTTTATTGTACTCAGAAAAAGAATTGGTTTCGTTGAAACTGATGCCTGGCGTCCATTTTCCGACGTTGCAGCATATTCAATTGGTCTATCAGGCTGTGATGAACTATCTGCAAATTGCATCCGGCAGGGGCGAAGGAAATTATTATGATTTTGATAAGGCTGATTTCATAAAGAAGTTCAAACTGGATTCACTGCTGGTGAACCATTCTTTACAAGCATTGGAACAGGAAGAATTATTATCGTACAATGAACAGGTTTTTCTTCCATCAAAAGTTATGTTTACGGTCAACAAATCAGGGTTGTATGATTTTGAACATGCAAACGCCGACCTGGAACCCCTTATCGAAACTGTATTGAGAACGTATCCGGGGATTTTTGATCAACTCGTTGGCATTCAAGAAAAATCAATTTCATATTTGATGAGACGAGATTTGAACGAAACAGTAAGGGATTTAAAAAAATTGCATGCCGCGGGCATCATTCAATATTTTCCGCAAAAAGATTCACCTCAATTATATTTAATACAAAACAGGATCAAGACCGAAGACCTGCTGATAGACCAGACCAATTACCATAAAAGAAAAGAACAATACAAGCGCCGGATCGCATCTATACTGGAATATGTGAAAAAGGATTCATCATGCCGGAGCATGTATATCGCAAATTATTTTGGCGATGAAAATGCAACACCGTGCGGCGTTTGTGACAATTGTTTGCGACAGAAAAATAATCATATTCCACCGCAGGAATTTGAAAGCATCTATCAAAAAATTGTAGGTGTAGTTGAATCAAATTCAGTAGAAGAAACACAATTAATAAAAAAACTTTCCGGGATCAACAGGGAAAAAGCATGGAAAGTTATTAATCACCTCAGGGCAGAAAATAAATTGGTGGTTGATCAAAATGGAATGGTGAGAATGAAATAACGGTGGCTGATGGAAGTAGTCACCGGTGTTTCCGATTTGTGACCCGCTACCTGTCCCCTGCTTGTACCTGTATTGAGCCTTTGCAACAGTAAATCCATTTTAGCCAGAAAAAATTTGGGATTATTGTTTTACAGAGAAATTTTGCGAGTTTTGATTTCCGGGCACCCTTACGGCCATAGCCCATAACCGGAACAAACGGCAGACACAGCTGGACTGCATCCTGCATGGGGTATTGAACGGCACGCAAAAAAATGTCACACTTTCTCTGTCAGTAATTGTTTTATCAAACTTTCCAGTTCTTTCACGCGTCTTTCTAACTCGGGTAAATTACGAAACAATGACCGGCTGCGTAATTCGCTGATATTATCCTGAGCCGGCGAACCGGCCAGTGTTGTTTTTGCCTTGGTAGATTTGGAAACTCCGCTTTGCGCGGTAATTTTATTCTCATCACCTATTTGCAAATGACCGGCGATGCCAACCTGCCCGCCAATCATTACATGATTACCGATTTTTGTGCTGCCACTGATGCCGGCTTGCGCAGCGATGACAGTATGCGTTCCTATTTCAACATTGTGTGCAACCTGGATCAAATTATCAAGCTTCACACCTTTTCTAATGATTGTTGAGCCCATGGTTGCGCGATCGATCGCTGCATTGGCCCCGATTTCAACATCATCTTCAATAACAACATTACCAAGCTGCGGTATTTTTTTATAACTGCCATCTGGTTGCGGCGCAAAACCAAAACCATCACTGCCGATTACGGTGCCTGCATGAATGGTGATATTGTGGCCAAGCACACAATCGTTGTAAATTCTTACCCCTGCATGCAGTATGCAGTTGTTCCCGATCTTCACATTATTGCCGACAAAACTGTTCGGGAATATTTTTACATTGCTGCCGATCTTTACCTGTTCGCCGATATAGGTGAAAGCGCCAACAAAAATTCTTTCACCCCATTGTGCGGTGGACGCAATATAAGCTGGTTGTTGTATGCCGTTTAATTGCTGCGTTATTGTTTCCTGGTATTTTGTGAGGAGAACAGCAAACGCGGAGTATGCGTCAGGAACACGGATAACCGTTGAAGTGAGTTTTTGCTTTAATTGCTGTGAATTGTTGATTAAAATAATTGAAGCGCCTGTTGTGTACAAAAACTCTTCGTATTTCGGATTTGCCAAAAAACTTAACTCACCTTCTTTTGCATCTTCAATTTTTGCAAAAGCATTGACCATCACATCCGGATTCCCGTCTAATTTTCCGTTGATCAAAATGGCAATTTGTTGTGCGGAATAGTTCATAGTTAATCGTTCATTGTTGATGATTCATCCTTCACAGTGTATAGTTCCCGGCATGAACCATCAACCATGAATCACTCTCTAATATGGCAAATATAAAATTTTTTTACAGGGCTCGACAGACTTTGATGTATCAGGGCATTGTCAACCTGGGAAATGTCTTTTACATCTCCGTTCTTGAATAATATATTTATTCGCTCATCATACGGGTCATAAGTTGTATTCGTTGCTTCGCCCGTGAATACAAGATAATGTGCATCACTTGCTGGGATCGTCAATTCTTTCACTGCATATTTTTTTAAGGCTTCTATTTCTTCTTCACCAAATGGCTGCGCCCGCAATTCAACTTTTAACAAACGCCGGTCAACTATCGCCCTGCTCAAATAGGACAATATTTTATCTTCATGAAACATCCAGTTTTTCATCGTGCTCATTACATCGTAATCATCGATCAAAGAAAAGGTATTGATGTGGTTCTCCATCACCCCGTCCATTCCACCATGGTGAAGAAAAACATCAAGGGCGACGGTAGATGCCTTAACTGAAACATTTCTGCTGATCAATTCTTTCGCACGTTCGATAATTTTGATCAATATTTTCTCCGCGCACAGAACCGTTTTATGCAAATAAACCTGCCAGTACATCAGCCTGCGCGATACCAGGAATTTTTCAATGGAGTAGATTGCTTTTTCCTCAACCATTAATTCCCCCTTGTGAACCGTAAGCATCTTGATGATCCTGTCATAACCGATAACTCCTTCTGAAACGCCGGTAAAAAAGCTGTCACGGATTAAATAATCCATCCTGTCAACATCAAGCTGCCCGGAAACAAGCTGGTGCAAAAAGGGCTTGTGATAATGATTGGTAAAAATATCAATGGCTGTTTGCAGTTTTCCATCAAACTCCTGGTTCAGCATACGCATAATGCATAACGAAAGCGTTTCATGATGAACATTTTTTATAAGAACATTTTCCAGCGCATGGGAATAGGGCCCATGACCAATATCGTGCAATAAAATGGCAAGCTTCGAGCCCAGTTCTTCCTCCGGGGAAATTTCAATCCCCTTATTTATTAACTCCGTTAGCCCGTTGCACATCAAATGATAGCTTCCCAGTGAGTGATGCAACCTGGTGTGTACGGCTCCTGGATAGACAAGATGCGCAAATGCCATTTGGTGAATGCGGCGCAGACGCTGATAAATAGGATGTGAAATAATTTGCAACAACAACGAGTGATCAACTGTTATAAAACCATACACAGGGTCATTGATGATTTTTCTATCCAGGCCGAAATGTTTTCGCTGCATCACTTGTTGTATATATTTGTTAAAGCCTTTAAAAAACGATTTGCAAATTTAGCAATGCCGTCCGGATAAATTAAATTTGATTGCAACTATGAATGACCGGTGGCACGACAGAGGGAACGGCATTTACAAGAAATTTCTGTCGGGAAACGGCGCCGGCAAATTTTTCATGGCATCGCAGAATGCGGTCACAAAAAATTAACAACCGGGAATAAATTATTCACGGGGAGGCTACTGCTACTAAAATCATACATCTAACAATGTAAATCGGAAACAATTATGGCATTAGGAAAAATTCTTTGGGTTGATGACGAGATTGAAAGTTTGCATTCACAAATCTTATTTTTAGAAAATAAAGGATATGAAGTCAGCTCGATGACGAATGGTTTTGACGCGATAGATTTTGTGAAGGATAATTTTATTGATGTGGTGCTGATGGATGAAACGATGCCTGGGATTACCGGCTTGGAAACCCTGGCAAAAATCAAAGAGATCAACCAGCAAATCCCCGTGGTGCTGATCACAAAAAATGAAACGGAAAACCTGATGGATGACGCGATCGGCAGCCAGATCACAGATTATCTGATTAAGCCAGTCAACCCCAACCAGGTTTGGCTTAGCCTGAAAAAAATTATTGATAATAAAAGATTGGTTGCCGAGAAAACCACCACTGCCTATCAG